>VAXA01000130.1 GCA_005883365.1 Actinomycetota bacterium | reverse complement strand
GCGGCTCGGCGCCGTTGTTCGTACTGCTCGGGACGGCTGTCGTGCTCGCCCGGCACGTGCCCGCAGGAGCGGCTGCGGGCGTCTGCCTCGTCGCCGTCGGAGTCGTGCTCGTGCGCGGTGTCCGGCGCGGAGCGGAGGGAGTACTGATTGCGTTCGCGATCGGCTGCGCGATCGCCGGCTACACGCTCATCGACAAAGACGGGCTCAGGCACGCGGCGGCGCTCCCGTACCTCGAGCTCGTGCTTGCCCCGGTCGGGCTCGTCGCGGTGCCGGTCGTCGCGGTGCGACGAGGGGCACGCGCGCTCCGGGCCGAGCTCGGGTGGAGCGCGCTCCTCACGGCGGCTGCCTCCTTCGGCGCCTACGCGCTCGCGCTCGCCGCGCTTCGGCTCGCTCCCGCCCCCGAGGTGGCGGCAGTGCGCGAGACGAGCATCGTCCTCGCGGCGCTGCTCGCCGCAGTGTTCCTCCGTGAGCGGATAGGACCGGAACGGCTCGCCGGCGCCGCCACCGTCGCGGGCGGCGTCGCGCTGATCGCGCTGTCCTAGACCCTCGAGCAGGAGCTAAACGCCGCAGCGGTCGACCCTGGGTGCACAGAACGTGGCTCCGGTGAGGCCGTCCGTCAAGACACCGCGCCGGAGCCGCAGTGTCGCCACCTGTCCCGGGTGCGGACGGCTGCGCCCAGGTACGTGCCACCTCCTTACGCTCACGACCCTGATCCTCGCCTGGCCGGACTTCCTCGTTCCGGTGGCGCGGAGGATTTGGAACGTCATCGTGATATCCCGGGTGCAACACCCGTCATCGACGCCTTCGAGGCCTCTCCCGGAGCGAGAGATCGTCAGCCCTCGGTCGTGTCCCCACCAGTAGCCAGCCCAGGGTCCGATATTCGTCCGTGCGGCCGCTGTTCCGCCCGAGGGAACCAGAGAGCCGACGAGGGCGAGAGGGAGTACGAGTCGCGCGCGCGCCATGCTCGAAGAACTAGCCACGCTGCTTGCGTCGTGTCAAGAACAAGATCCGCCGAAGCAGTGGGCGGACTAGCGCTCGAGCGGAAGCTCGTCGTGGCGGCTCCACTCATGCCAGGAGCCCGCGTAGTTGCGCGCGTCATATCCGGCCGTGCGTAGGGCGAGGGTCGCGAGTGCCGAGCGCGAGCCTGAGTGGCAGTAGGCGACGATCTCCGCGCCCTCGGGGAGACCGACCAGCTCGCGGATCCGCTCGGGCGGCGCCGGCTGCCCCGGCGCCACGAATAGCTCGCCGACCTCGAGGTTCCGCGCGCCGGGGACGTGACCCTGGCGCGGGTCGCACTGGTTGCCGCGCCGCCCGGTGAACTCGTCCGGAGTCCGCACGTCGAGGAGCACCAGCGACGGATCGCCGAGCCGCCCGGCCAGCTCCTGCCGAGTCGGCAGCGCCGGCGGATTCGGCTCGAGATCGGCTTCTGCCTCCCGCACCGGCTCCAGCTCGACCGCTCCCTCCTCGAGCTCGCCCTTCCACTCGGCCATCCCGCCGAGGAGGATCGCGACCCATGGATGGCCCGCGAGCTCGGCCATCTGAGCGGCCGGCATCGCGCCGACGCCGTCGCCGCGGTCGACCAGGACGAGCCGCTCGCGGCCCGTGATCCCGTGCCGGCGCAGGCGCAGGGCGATCTCGTGCGCGAGCGCGCGCGCCGACTCCTCGTCCGCCGCCGGCGGGGGCGAGCCGAGCACGAGCGGCCGCGAGCCGGGGATGTGACCCCGCATGTGTGCGTTCGGACCGCGGACGTCGCCCACGACGAGGTCGTCCTCGCCGAGATGCGCTGCAAGCCACTCGGAGTCGACGACGGCCCTCACAGGGCGGCGACGATACCTGCTTCGGCCGCGATCGCCGGGCGTTCCTCGAGCCGCGCGAGCCAGTCCGAGAGCGACTGGAAGCCGTCGAGGTCGACGCCGAGCATGTCGCGGGCGCGCAGGAGCCAAGGGACGTAGGCGATGTCGGCAAGCCCGTACTCCGTCCCGCCGAGGAACGGCCGCTCGCCGAGGATGGCGTCGAGCCTGCCGAGTGCGGCGTCGAGCTGCTCGCCCGCCTCGTCCTCGCCACGCCGGAACGCGTAATAGGGATCGGTCAGCTCCTGGTCGCGAAAGACGAGGAGCCGAACGGCAGCCCGGTCGGCCGGGTCGGCCGGCAGCAGCGGCGGCTCCGGATACCGCTCTTCGAGGAACTCCATGATCACGGCCGACTCGGGCAGCGACCGTCCGTCCTCCTCGAGGACGGGCACGCGTCCGGTCGCGTTCTTCTCGTACAGCCACGCCGGCCGGTCGGAGAGATCGATCTCGACCACGTCGAACCCCACGCCCTTCTCTCCAAGGACGATGCGGACGCGTGCGCAGTACGGACAGCGCGCCGCGTCGTACAGCGTGATCACGGCTGCAGTCCCATCACGGCCGCGATCTGCTCGTACAGCTCCTGCGCCGGCGGCAGCTCGGCAGGCGACGCTGCGGTTCGCGCCACCTCCCGAACGCGCCTCGGGTCGGCGCCCGTCAGCCGTGCGATGACGGTTGCGTTCGCCCCGAGCGCGTAGGCGTCGCCCGGGGGCAGCGGCCCGTAGTACTCGGGAACTGACAGGTACTCGTCGACGTCGGCGCCTCTGTCGAAGAGGTCGTAGCGCACGACGGCGCCGCGCTCGACGCCCAGTGAGAGAACGACGCCGCCGGTGGTGTACGAGAGCTCCTTCGCGAGCGTCTTCAGCCTGGCCGGGTCCGCATCGGTCGCCTCCGAGCTCACGCGAACCCAGCCGCTTCCTACCTGGATGTCCGGCTCCAGCCGCAGCACCTTCGCGGCATCCCGCCGGACCTTCTCGCCGTCGTCGGTCTGCACGTGCACGGCGCCGAACGTCGGCCCTTCTTGCTCCGCGGCAACGAGACCGCCGACAGGCGCCGCGAGGACGCGCTCGACGGTCCGGAAGCCGAGGCGGTCGTAGAGGCGACGCGCGCCTTTGTTCGACTCGAGGACCTCGAGGGCCAGCATCTCGGCCCCCTGCTCCTGCACATGCTCGGCGGCGGCGCGAAGCAGCTCGCGCCCCAGGCCACGGCCTCGCGCCGACGGACGCACATAGAGCAGGTCGAGGAGCCACGCACGCTCGCTCTTGCGGTCGAGCGCCGCGATGCCGACGTCGTCCGCGAGCAGCACCACGTCGTGCTCGGCATCCGAGTCGTCGTGGCCCCAGAGCTCGTCCGGAACCTCGCGCTCGAACTCCGCGCTCAGCTCGCGCACGAGCGGCAGGTCGTCGGCGGTCGCGGGACGGATCACGGCGTCAGGTACTGGGCGAGGAGATAGTGCGCACTCAGGTTCTGGAACGGCTCGAAACGCGCGCCCGCAGCGCGGACGTCCACGTCACCATAGAGAGCGCGCACCGCCTTGCGCAGCGCTAGGTCTCCGGCCGGCCAGGCGCGCGGACGGCCGAGGTGGCGGGCGAGGAACCAGTCTGCGGTCCACTCGCCGAGCCCGCGCAGCGCCGTCAGGCGGGCCTTCACCTCGTCGTCGGGAAGGAGCGCCAGCTCGGCCAGGTCGAGCTCGGACCGCGCGAGCCCCACGACGTACTCCGCCTTGCGGCGGGAGAAGCCGACCGCGACCAGCTCCGCCTCCGAAGCGGCGGCCAGCCGGTCCCGCGGCGGGAACGCCCAGACCCGGCCGATGCGCTCCCCGAAGCGCTCGACGAGCCGGTTGCGGATCGCGACCGCGGCGAAGAGCGAAACCTGCTGCGCCGTGATCGAGGTCACGAGCGCCTCGAACGGGTCGGGCGCAAGAGAAGGGCGGAAGCCGGCGAAGCGGACGACGAGCGGCGCGAGGCGGTCCTCTCCCGCCGCCCACGCGGAGAAGGCGACGAGGTCGAAGTCGAAGCCGAGGAGCTTGCGGACGAGCGGCTCGGTCTCCGCGTCGAGCGGCTCCACCTCGACGCCGCCGTTCGCCGCGGCGATCCGCAGCTCCCGCCTGCCGGCCGCGCGGTACAGCGCCCCGTCCTCCCAGACAGTCGCCCGGTCGAGGCCGCGCGCGGCGCGTTACAGATGAGAGGTGAGCCCGGCGCCCGACGCATCGGCGCCCTCGGCCGCGTCGCCGTCCTGCGCGTTCGCGTACCAGGAGCGCCAGTACGTCCCGTCGTCGAGGTCACGCGCGAACGCCGTCAGCCTGAGCGGGTGGAACGTGTCGCACATCACGGCGAGCTCGTGCGTCTCGTGTAGCCCGATCGCCTTCTCGGCGAGCCCCGGTTGCGGCCCGTGCGGCAGGCCGGACGGGTGGAGCGTGATGGAGCCGACCTCGACACCCTTGCGCGAGCCGAAGTTGCCGGAGACGTAATAGATCATCTCCTCCGACTGCAGGTTCGAGTGGTGGTACGGGATCGGCACCGCGAGCGGGTCGAAGTCGAGTTTACGCGGGCAGAACGAGCAGATCACGAAGTTCCGGCCCTGGAACGTCTGGCGCGAGGGCGGCGGCTGGTGGATACGGCCGGTGATCGGCTCGAAGTCGTGGATCGAGAACGTCCAGGGGTAGAGATAGCCGTCCCAGCCCACGACCGGTGTGTAGCTCGGTCGGCGGGTGGATGTCGCGGTGGTAGTACGGCGCGCCTTCCAAGAGCTGCCCGTACTGGTTGCGGTAGCGGCGCGGGATCTCGATCAGCCCCGGCGTCTCGAAGACGAGGTAGCGCTGCTCGGCTCCAGCGCCGCCGGAGGCGCGGTCTTCCGGCCGGGCGTCGGCGGCCTTGCCGCCGGCGCTTCCAGCCTGAGGCTTGAACCGGTACGTCGTGCCGCGCGGGACGACGACGTAGTCCCCGTCCTTGTACGGCAGCTCGCCGAAGATCGTCTCGAGCGTGCCCGACCCCTCGTGGACAAAGATCACCTCGTCGCCCTCGCCGTTGCGGAAGAAGTAGTCCATCGACCCGGACGGGCGGCAGAGCGAGATCTCCACGTCGTCGTTCCACATGAGGAGGCGCCGCCCGGTGATCTCGTCGCCGGCGGGCTCGGTGTCGAACGTCTTGAAGTGCCGGTGCGCGTGCTGGTCGGGCACCCACTCCTCGCGCTCGATCGGCTCGAAGCCGGCGAGCTCCATGACGCGGCAGGGCGACTGGAGGTGGTAGAGGATCGACTCGTTGCCCGTGAACCCTTCGAGGCCCATCACCTCTTCGGTGAGGAGGGTCCCGTTGTCGCGGAACTGGACGTGGCGCTTGCGCGGGACGTCGCCGAGGCGCTGGTAGAACGGCACGACGAAAGCGTAACGCCTACGCGAGGGCCAGCTTCGCGAGCCGCTCGCCCACTGCGGGCGCGAACTTGAAGCCGTGTCCCGAGCAGGCGGAGCCGACGACGACACGCCCGCGCCGCTCGAGGACGAACCGCTGGTCCGCCGTCGTCGTGTAGAGACAGGTCTCCGCCTCGACCGGGCTCGGGTCGATGCCAGGGAAGCGCTCGCTCACCCACGAGACGATGCGCTCGACGATCGCCGGATCCGGCGCCGCTTCGGCTTCCGGGTCGACCTCCGGGCCCGCATGGTGCACGCCCGCCTTCAGGCCGTGGACGGGATCGTGGAGCGAGTACATCGCGTGGCCGCCGGTCTCGGCGTTCAGGTCGGCGATCGCCGGCGGCGGCGGGCCCTCGCGCGCGAAATACGCGAGCGTCTGGCGCGTGACGGTCACCGGTACGTCGGGGACGAGCTCGCGCACCCACGAGCCGGCGGTGACGACGACGACGTCCGCGTCGAGCTCCTCCGTCGACTCGATCCGCCGGTTCGTCTCGACCTCGACGCCGGCTGCCTCGAGGAACGCGTGGCGCGCCCGGTCGGCGAACACGACGCCCGCGTCGGCCACGTGCAGCGCCGTCCAGCCCTCGGGGAGCACGGCGCCGAGCGCGCGTACCTCGCCTTGGTCGAGAAGCCGGTACGGCACGCCGCATTCATCGAGCGCGCGCGCCGACGTGAGGGCAGGATCCGCCGCGAGCTCGACGAGCCCGTACAGACCCAGGAGTCCCGGGTCGAGCTCCTGCCAGCCGGCGTACGCCTCCTGCGCGAAGCGGATCCAAGAAGGGTCTGGATAGGCGACGCGGAAGATGCGCGTGCGTCCATGGCTTGAGCCGCGGTCGTGATCGAGCGCGAACTGCTCGTGCAGCGTCACCTCCGCGCCGCGCTTGCTCAGTGCCCACGCGGTCGCGCAGCCCATCACGCCGGCGCCGACGATCGCGACCCTCAACGCGCGATCAGGTCGCCGGGATAGAGCGTCGTGTTCTCGGCCGCGTGGGCGACGAGTCGCTCCCAGTCGACGCCCGGCGGCATGCCCTCGTCGGGCGTGGTCACGACCGGACCGAGCGTGAGCGCGAAATCGCGCTGCTTCGCGCCGCGCAGCTGTGGCGCGACCCATTCGACGAGCG
>VAXA01000129.1 GCA_005883365.1 Actinomycetota bacterium | reverse complement strand
TGTGGCTCCGCATCGCCGGCCGGCGCAACATCTTGCCGCTGCCCGTCACCTTGAACCGCTTCCGCGCTGAGCTCCGTGTTTTCGTCTTCGGCATCTCGTTTCACTCCTGCGTTCTTCGTGGGGCCGAGCAGCATCACCATGTTGCGTCCGTCCTGGAGGGGCTGCGACTCGATCTGCCCGATCTCCTTGACGTCGTCGGCGAGCCGGAGGAGCAGGTCGCGGCCACGCTCCGGGTGGGTTTGCTCCCGGCCCCGGAACATGATCGTGACCTTCACCTTGGCGCGCTGGTTGAGGAATCGCTCGACGTGCCCCTTCTTGGTGTTGTAGTCGTGGATGCCGATCTTCGGCCGGAACTTGATCTCCTTGACCTGGATCTGGCTCTGGTGCTTACGGGCCTGCTTCGCCTTCTGCTCCTGCTCGTACTTGTACTTGCCGTAATCCATGACCTTGGCGACCGGCGGGTCGGCCTGGGCGGCGACCTCGACGAGGTCGAGGTTCTTGCCGTAGGCGTACTCCCGCGCGTCGTCCGTGGTCTTGATTCCGAGTTGGCTCCCGTCGTCGTCGATCAGCCGGACGCGAGACACGCGGATCGCATCGTTGATGCGCGTCGTATCGCGTGGCGCCGGGCGGGTCTGGTCGAACGGCCGGCGTCTGGGCCTCAAAGGCAAATCACCAAGTTGGGCTTACTCCTCCTCGTTTCGTTGTCGCAACATGAAAAGCCGCTGCATGCAGCGGCCCGATCCCCTCGTCGACTCGACTCGGTTGAACCTCCACGGTCCATCTGGTGGCCCGGGAGGTGAGGAACGGTCCGCCCCTGCTTTTCAGACGTCAGAGGTTAGCAAGCCTGACGAGGAGGTCTGAAAGCGCGAGGGTCGATTGCTCGCCGCCGCGCTCGCGCACCGCGAGGCTCTCGTCGCTCTCGCGGTCGCCGTAGACGACGGTCACGGGGATCTTCTCGAGCTCGGCCGCCCGGATTCGCTTGCCGATCGTCTCGCTTGGCGCCGCGACCTCGGCCCGGAAGCCCGCGTCGCGCAGCCGAAGCGCGAGGGTCTGCGCCGGCTCGGCGTGCGCCTCCCCGACCGGCAGCACCCGCACCTGCACCGGCGCGAGCCAGAACGGGAAGGCGCCGGCGAAATGCTCGATCAGGATCCCGATGAGGCATCTGCGAGTCGAGCTGGATCGTTCCCATCTGCCACTTCCGCCCGAGCGCGTCGTCCATGAAGAGGTCGATCTTCGGCCCATAGAACGCTCCCTCGCCCGGAGCGAGCGTGTACGGGATCTCGTTCAGGGCAAGCGCCGTTTCGAGCGCCGCCTCGTTGTGGTCCCACTGCTCGTCCGTCCCGATCTTGTTGTCGGGACGTGTCGCGAGCTCGGCGCTCGCCTTCATGTCGAACAGCTCGTAGAGGTAACGCGCGTAGGCGACGCAGCCGGCGATCTCGTCCTGGATCTGTTCCTCCGTACAGAAAATGTGCGCGTCGTCCTGGGTCACGATGCGCACGCGCAGGAGCCCGTGCAGCGTGCCGGGAAGCTCGTCGCGGTGGAGCGGCGCGGGTTCGGCGAAGCGCACGGGCAGCTCCTTGTACGAGCGTAGGCGGCTGCCGAACAGGAGCATGTGGCCGGGACAGTTCATCGATTTCATCGCGAACTGCTGGCCGCGAACGTCGACCTTGAACATCAGGTCCTCGTACTTTGGGAAGTGGCCCGAAGTCCAGAAGGTGTCCGCGTCGTAGATGATCGGCGTCCGGACTTCGAGATAGCCGCGCTTCGCGTTCTCGCGCCGCCGCACTCGCTCGAGCTCGTTCCAGATGACCATGCCGTGCGGGTGCCACAGCGGTGAGCCGGGCGAGTGCTCGTCGAAGTGGAAGAGATCGAGCTGCGGGCCGATGTGGCGGTGGTCGCGGCGCCGCGCCTCCTCGATCCGCTCGAGGTAGGCGTCGAGGTCCTTCTGCGCATAGAACGCGGTGCCGTAGATCCGCGTGAGCTGCGGGTTGGAGGAGTCGCCGCGCCAGTACGCGCCGGCGAGGCCGGTCAGCTTGAGCGCCTTGATCGGCTTCGAGTCCTGCAGGTGCGGCCCGCGGCAGAGGTCGGTGAAGTTGCCCACGCCGTCGTGTGACTGGGTGTAGATGGAGATGTCGCCCTCGGCGGTGTCGACGAGCTCGAGCTTGTAGGGGTCCGACGAGAACAGTTCCCTCGCCTCGTCGCGTGAGACTTCCTGCCGCACCCACTCGCGGCCTTCGGCGAGCTCGCGGTCGATCTCGGCCTGGATCTTCTCCAGGTCCTCCTCGCGGATCGGCTCGGGGAAGTCGAAGTCGTAGTAGAAGCCGTTCTCGATCGCAGGTCCGATGGCGAGTCTCACGCCCGGATAGAGCCGCGTGACGGCTTCCGCCAGCAGGTGCGCGGACGAGTGGCGCAGCACGGCGAGGGCGTCCGGATCGTCCTTGTCACGGATGGTCAGGATCTGGATCGGCTCGCCGTCCTGCAACGGCAGGCGCAAGTCCTGCGCGCGTCCGTTCGCACGTACGAGGACGGCCTGCTCGGCGAGCTTCGGGCCGATCGCGCGCGCGGCGTCGAGGCCGGTCGCGCCGGCTGGAAGTTCGAGCTCAGAGTTGTCGGGTAGGACGACCTTCATGGAAGAACCGGCCAAGGATATGCACCTCCGCGACGACGATAGGAACGAGGAGATCGACGAGTCGCCCGTGCCTGATCCTGAAGAAGGAGACCCGATCGCCGAGGACGATCCGGAAGCGGACTAGCCGCGGAACTCCATGAGGATCCACGGCGCGGTGTACTCGCCGCCGGCCCCGTGGCGCGAGACCTCGACGAAGCCGGCGCGCTGCCAGGCGCGGACGGCGCCCTCGTTCCAGGCATAAGGATCGACGGTCACCCGCTCGCGACCGCGCTCGTGGAGGAGGTGCTCGGCCATCGCGCGGGCGGCGTCCGGGCCGAGGCCGCGGCCCCGCGCATACGGGATCAGGAACATGTCGAGGCCTTGCGGATGGACCTGCAGGTAGCCGATCGGCTGCGCCGCCTCCTCGACTATCCACGCCTCGACGTCGGGGCGCGCGAGCCGCTCCTCCATCTCTGCGCGCGTGAACGTCTCGCCGTCCCAGTAGCGCGAGACCTCTGGGTCGGCGTGCCAGGCGACGAGGCGGTCGACGTCGCCCGCACCGGCCCGGCGCAGCGTCGTCAGTCGTCCTCGTACGAGAACTCCCATTGCACCGTCACCGTCTCGGTCGCGCCGCCGGCGCTGCGGTAGAGCGCGTTCGCCGGGCCGTTGTCCGGCTCCGTCAGCACGAAGCCCGTCCGGATGCCGCGCTCGCGGGCGAGCTCGGCCAACCGCGCCAGCAGCGCCTTCGCGATTCCGCGCCGCTGGTGGCTCTCGACAACGTCAACCTCGTAGACGAAGAGCTTCGCCCGGTCGCCGTGCCGCCGCGGCAGCTCGTGCGCAAGGACGAAGCCGACCGGGCGCTCGCCGTCGAACGCCACGAGCATCAGCGTGCGCGGATCCGCGAGCACCGCGTCGGGGTCTCCCGGGCCCTCGTACGCCGCGAGCTCGCGAACGACGTTCTCGTCGCCCGGCGCGAGCAGGCGAATCGCGATCTCCGGCCCACCCGTTTCTTGTCCAGGGACTTCGTCCAATACGAGGAGGATCGCATGCCTGGAAAGCGACCGAGCGTCAAGAACGAGAAGCAGTACGAGAAGCTGAAGGAGAAGGGGATGTCGAAGGAGCGTGCGGCGAAGATCGCGAACTCGCCGGGCGCCTCGAGCCGCGGCGGCAAGGCGTCGCACTCATCGTCCTCCCGCAGCAACTCGAGCCAGGGCGGCACCACCGCGCAGAAGAAGGCCGCGGGCCGCAAGGGCGGCCGCGCTACCGCGCGCAAGAGCTCGTAACGCGGGAAAGCGGGGGCGCCTCCTCCCGGGGCGCCCCTGCTCCCGGCTGAGCGGACATGTCTCGGTGCCTGGCACCGGGACATGGCTGTATTCGGCCGCGTTTCGACAGCGCGAACGAAGGCCGGGAGACCATGATCTCCCGGCCCGGTTTCCTGCAGGAGCGAGCGAGGCTCGAGCCTCGCGAGCTACTAGCCGACAGGCACGACGTTGCGGGCCTCGGGGCCCTTCTGCCCCTCGGCCGGCTCGGTGATGAAGCCATACCCCTTCGCGTCGTTGAACCACTTCACGACTCCGGTTGCCATATGAAAAACACCTCCCTCCGCGGAAGTTCTGAACGGACAGGAGGCGCGGACGCGCGACCGGTACTCGCTCTAGTGCTAATGCATCACGAACGGTAGCGACAATCCGCGCTTGATGCGCCTTCTTGCGGCCCCCGACAAGTTCCGCGGCACGCTCACCGCGCGCCAGGCCGCCGCGGCGATCGCCACGGGAGCCGCGCGCGCCGGCTGGACGGCGTTCGAGCTGCCGCTCGCGGACGGGGGCGAGGGGACGCTCGACGTCCTCGGCGGCGGCAATCGGCAGACGACCGTGACGGGGCCGCTCGGGGACCCGGTCGAAGCGGAGTGGCGCCTCGAGGAGGACGGCACGGCGCTCGTCGAGGTGGCTCTCGCCTGCGGGCTCTCCCTCGCCGGCGGCCCGGAGGGGAACGACCCGCTCCGCGCGACGAGCCGCGGCGTCGGCGAGCTCATCGCCGCCGCGGCCGCCGAGGGCGCGCGAAAGGTCGTCGTCGCCGTCGGAGGCGTCGCGAGCACCGACGGCGGGGTCGGCGCCGTCGAGGCGCTCCCGGCACACCTGCCGCCGCTCGAGGTGGCGTGCGACGTCGAGGCCCGCTTCCTCGACGCCGCGGACGTCTTCGCACCGCAGAAGGGAGCGACGACGGAGCAGGTGCGGATCCTGCGAGAGCGGCTCGCGCAGCTCGACATCCCCGACCTCCCCGGCGCGGGCGCGGCCGGCGGGCTCGCGGGCGGGCTCGCGGCGATGGGCGCGCGCCTCGTGCCCGGCTTCGACCTCGTCGCGGACCGCCTCGGCTTCGACGAGCGGCTCGCTGAGGCCGATCTCGTCGTCACCGGCGAGGGCCTGCTCGACGCGACCTCGTTCACGGGCAAGGTCGTCGGACGCGTACTCGAGCGCGCCGCCACCGCCGGCGTCGAGATGCTCGTCCTGGCGGGCGAAGTCGCTGCAAACAGCCCGATCGACGCCTTCTCGCTCGTCGAGCGCTACGGTCCCGAGCGCGCGCTCTCCGAGCCGGCGGAGTGCCTTGCGGAGCTGGTCGCAACCGCGCTGGCGACTCGCCGAAACGGACCCTAAGCTGCTGCCGGAAAATGCCAAAGCCCGTCCCAGGAAAAGGACCGCGCCTCGGCTACCGCCCGGGCCTCGACGGCCTGCGCGCAATCGCGGTCGCGGCCGTCTTCCTCTACCACGCGCGACCCCACGCGGACGGCAATCCCTGGCTGCCGGGCGGGTTCCTCGGCGTCGACCTCTTCTTCGTCCTCAGCGGCTACCTGATCACGTCGCTGCTGCTCGTCGAGTGGGACGCACGCAACCGGATCGACCTGCGCCGCTTCTGGATGCGGCGTGCGCGGCGGCTCCTGCCGGCCCTCGTCGTCGTCGTGCTCGCGGCGCTCATCCTGGCGGCGATCTTCGCGCGGGACGACCTGGCGCGGACGCGCGGCGACGCAGTCAGCTCGCTCCTCTACTACACGAACTGGCACCTGATCGTCGCCAACCACTCGTACTTCAACCTCATGGGCCGCCCGTCGCTGCTGCAGCACCTCTGGTCGCTCGCGGTGGAGGAGCAGTTCTACGTGATTTGGCCGCTCCTGCTCGTACCGGGACTCGTGCTCGTCGGCCGCAAGCGCCTGCCGTTCCTCGTCGTCGCCGGGATCGCCGGCTCGGCGGCCCTGATGTGGCTCCTCTACAACCCGGCCGATCCGTCGCGCGTCTGGTACGGGACCGACACACGCGCCTTCCTGCTGCTGATGGGAATCCTGCTCGCGCTCGTCTGGCCGGCGATCGAGCGGATGCGCCGCTCGCTACCGCTGCTCGAGCTGCGGCGACCTCGCCGCAGCGTTCTGCTTCGCCGTGTTGATCGCGGCAGTTGCCCATCCCCAGACCGGGATCGGGCAAGCGTTCGGGGTGGCGCCGTTGCGCTGGGTCGGAGAGAGGAGCTACGGCATCTACCTCTGGCATTTCCCGGTCGTCGAGCTCATGCGGCCCGGAGTGGACATCCCGTGGACGGGGCCGGGCGCCGTCGCGGCGCAGGCTGCGATCGTCCTCTCGGCGGCGGCGCTGTCGTATCGCTTCGTCGAGCAGCCGATCCGGACGGGAAGCCTGCAGCGGCGGCTCGCCCAGCAGTCGCGCCGGCTTCGGCTCGAGCTCGTCGGCGCCGGGGCGATGAGCCTCGCCGCCGCCTTGGCCATCCTCTTCGTGATCCCGAAGGCGCTGAACCCCGTCACAACCTACGTTCACCCGCCGGACGGGACGGCGGCGGTCAAGCCTCCGCACACGCGGACGTCCACCGAGCGGACGGGCACCGAGCCAAAGAAACAGTCCCCCCTGCCTGCGGGCCGGATCCTCGCGCTCGGCGACTCGGTGATGCTCGGCTGCACGCGGCAGCTGAAGGTGGCCCTCCGCCACCGTGCCCGCATCGACGCGACAGTGGGCCGGCAGATCGAGGACACGGTCCTGGAGCTCAACCATCTCCGCAAGCATCACCAGCTGCCGGAAACGGTCGTGATCCAGGTCGGGAACAACGGACCGCTCTGGTACCGCGACCTCGCCAAGCTGCGGGCGGCGCTGCGCGGCATCCCGGACATCGTTTTCGTCAACGTCCGCAACGCCACCAGCTGGCAGGACGAGTCGAACCACGCGCTCGATAACTGGCTGCAGGGCTGGCGGACCGCGCACCTCGCCGACTGGTACGACCACTCGACGAACAAGATGCTCTCCGACGGCACGCACCCGTGGCCCTACGGGTGCAACATCTACGCGCGCCTAATCGCCGACACGCTGCGCGCCAGCTGACGCGCCTGCTGTTACCCGGCCATCTCGGAAGCTGTCGCGAGCTCTTCCTGCGCCGTCCGCGTGAGCAGCAGCGCGAGCGCCGTGCCGACCGCGTAGCCGACGAGCACAGCGGCGATCGATTCGCCGAGGCCGGGCTTCTCGGTCATGTTCCAGACGACGCCGAAGACGATGCCGAGGTTCGAGAGCTCGGCCACCCAGAGGCCGGGGTGGAGCGTCATCCGCCGCGCTTCCCGGCCGAGCGGCCCGGGGCCGTTGGCGTGCAGGGCGGCCTCGAGCTTCTTCGCAGTCCGTTCGGCGACGCCCGCGCCCTGGACCGTCAGCACGACGAGGCCGGCGATCCCGATTTCGATCCAGCGCGTGCTCCATGTCCACGGGAAGGTCGTCTCGCTCGTCATGTAGGCGCCCGTGCCGAAGAGGCCGAGGATCGCGACGGGGAACAGCCTGGCGACTTTGCCGGACACGATCCCCCACGGCACGGCCTGCTCGAGCGTGCGCGCCGCGCGGAGCTGGAAGAGGCAGGTGAGGAGCACCGAGCCCGCGCCGATACCGACGAAGAGCGAAAGCAGATGGATGTAGAGGACGTAGTGGTACGTGTTCAAGGCTTCTCCCTGTGTCGTCGACCCGTTACGGGACGGAATCTAGGACACGCCGCGGACGGGTTCAAGCCCGTAGGCTTCGAGCATGGATCCCGAGCGCGCCGCAGAGCTGCTCCGCGCTGAGCGCCTGAGAATCGAGCGGGCGCTCATCACGCGTCAGCACCAGGACGACGCCGAGGAGGCGGACGACCAGGATCCCGGGAATCTCGGCGCGGACCTCTACCAGGACGAGCTCGACGAGGGCTTGCGCGGAGACCTCGAGGCGCAGCTCGCGGCCGTCGAGCGGGCGGAGGAGCGCCTCACCGCGGGGACCTATGGCCTCTCGGTCGAGAGCGGCGAGCCGATTCCGGACGAGCGGCTCGAGATCTTCCCCACGGCCGAGCTCACGGTCGAGGAAGAGCGCGCTCGGGAGAACTAGGCGCGGATCGGACGCGTCCAGTTCGGCCACGGCCGGTACCAGGTACCGGACATGTCCCTAAAGGACGCGTCTCAGTGCCAGGCACCCGGACATGCGCTGTCTGGACATGTCCGTGCATCAATTGACGCAGCCGCGCGGCCTCGTTGGACTGTCTCGGTGCCTGGCACCTGACCATGGCCAGAGCGGGCAGTCGGCGTGGCCGCTTCGGACACGGCCGGAACCAGGTACCGGACGTGTCTC
>VAXA01000021.1 GCA_005883365.1 Actinomycetota bacterium | reverse complement strand
CGAGTGGATCGTGGACGGCCGTCCCGAGTGGGACGTATGGCCGCTCGACTGGCGCCGGTTCGGCCGCCAGTACCGCAGCCGCGGGTACACGCTCGCTCGCACGTACGAGGCTCTGTCCCAGTACTACGACATCAAGTACCCGGGCGAGGAGAAGAAGGCCGGACGCCCACTACGTGTATCGCCGGTATATCAGCGGCATATCGCGCTGGACGCGTCCTTTGGGGAGAAGGGCGGCTGGGAGCGGGTCAACTGGTACGAGTCGAACGCGGCGCACGGCGACGAATCGCTGCGCCCGCGCGGCTGGGCCGGCGAGAACTGGTCACCTGCGATCGAGGTCGAGGCCCGCGCGGCCCGAGAGGCGGTAGCCCTCTTCGACCAGTCGTCGTTCTCGAAGCTGGAGGTGCTCGGCCCGGGCGCGCTCGCGTTCCTCGAGCGGCTTTGCGCCAACCGGATCGACCGGCCGGTCGGCACGGTCGTGTACACCCAACTCCTCAACCACCGCGGCGGAATCGAGGCCGACCTTTCTGTCCTGCGGCGGGCGGAGGACCGCTTCCTGCTCGTCACCGGCACGGCGTTCGGAACGCACGACCGTGCGTGGCTCGAGCGCAACAGGCCGCGCGACGGCTCGGTCTACGTCAACGACGTCACGTCGGAGTACGCGTGCCTCTGCCTGTGGGGCCCGCAGGCGCGCGAAGTCGCCGGCTTCGACCATCCGTACATGACGGCGCGCGAGGTCACGGTCGGCAGCGTGCCGTGCATCGCGTCCCGGGTGACGTACGTCGGCGAGCTCGGCTGGGAGCTCTACTGCCCGGCCGAGTACGGCGCCGCGTTGTGGGACAGCCTTCGTGCAGACGGCGTCACACCCGGCGGCTACCGCGCGATCGAGTCGCTACGGCTCGAGAAGGGCTATCGCGCCTGGGCGAGCGATCTCACCGCCGAGACGACGCCGTTCGAGGCGGGCCTCGGCTTCGCCGTAAAGATGGACAAGGGCGACTTCATCGGTCGTGAAGCGCTCGAGCGTGCCGAGCCGCGGCAGAAGCTGGTCTGTGTCGTCCTCGACGATCCGCGTGCGGTCGCGCTCGGCTCCGAGCCGGTGCGGAGCGGCGACGAGATCGTCGGCCGGGTTACGAGCGGCGGCTACGGCTACGCCGTCGAGGCGAGCATCGCGTACGCGTACGTCCCGCTCGCGCACGCCGAGCCGGGCGCCAAGGTCGCGATCGACATCTTCGGTGACTGGGTCGGAGGCGAGGTGCGCGCCGATCCTCTGTACGACCCGAAGGGCGAGCGCGTGCGCGCGTGAAGCAGGTGGTCGCAGGTGGCCGTGATAGCACACGAGCGACCTCCTCAAATGAGAGGGGCGGCTCGCGCCGCCCCTCGAACGACTCCCGCTATTCCGCGGGTATCTCGCCGTAGACCATCCCCAGGTCCATCCCCTGCGAGCGCCGGTACAGCTTCGACGCGACGTAGATCGCGATGGCTGCGCCGTACAGCGCCGCCATGTAGTACTCGGAGCTGCGCAGATTGACGCCGTAGACGGAGTCCTGGAACCACTTCACGAGCGCGAACACGAGGATCGCCGTGAAGAGCGTCGCCGCGAACGTGATCAGCGGGATGCCTGCGACCTTGTACTTCGCTATCGGCGACGCGTTGTAGATGTCGGGCCGCCGCCACGGGAAGATCGCCGCGGACACCGCCGAGCCGAGGAACGTGATCGCGATCACGAGCGTCGCGTCGAACGTCCAGTGCGTGAAGCTTGAGTCGTACGCGTAGAAGTACGAGATCGGGATCGACGGCAGCAGCATCAGCGCGAGCGCGACCCACGGCACGCCGTTGCGCCCGACCTTCGCCGCAACCTCCGGCAGGACGCGATCGAACGCCGCCGCGAACACGACCCGCGTCGACGAGAGGAACACCGTCCCCACCCAGCCGAAGAACCACAGGCTCAGCAGGCCGACGATGATGAACTGGAGCGCCGAACTGCCCGTGAAGAAGGCGACGAGCATCCCCGGATACGGGAACACGCCGAGCGGCCCCGTGCCGCCCCAGTACGCCGCGTTCGCCGACTGGTACCAGTTCCAGCCGAACGTGTGCGCGAACAGCCCGAGGAAGATCGCGGCGACCGCCGTGGTCGCGAGCAGCGCACCGCCCATCGCGTAGATGTTCTTCCGGAAGTCCGAGGCGCCGCGAACCTCGCCGTACAGCGTCGCGCCCCAGTTCGACCACAGGTTGAAGAAGAAGATGAACGGGATGAGCAGGATGATCTGGTCGAAGTGGAACGACCCGAGGCCGGCGAAGCTCCCCGACCCGCCCGCCTTCGCGGTGGCGCTGTACGCGTCGCCGCTCGTCCCGTACAGCTTGTGCGACTCGGTGTTGAAGGCCGACTGGAAGCCGCCCTTCGAGTGCGCGATCAGCAGGATCAGCATGATCGCCAGCCCTAGGACGCCGCCGTAGAAGCAGAGCTTCTGGAAGCGGGCGTACATGCGGATGCCGAGAGCGACGAGCACCGAGGCCAGCACGGCCACGATCAGCGAGGACGTGAAGACGCCGTCCTGTCCCGTCCACCAGGTGATCCCCCGATTCCAGCCGACGATGGCCGACAGCGGGCTCAGCACCATGATGTTGAGGATGTTCGCGTAGATCGGGACCCAGTGCCAGAGGATGAACCACCACCCGCAGGCGGCCAGCACGAAGCCGATGCCGCCGCCGAGCGTGCGGCTGATCCAGACGTAGTCGCCGCCGGCGCGCGGCATCGCCGCGATCAGCGACGCATAGGTGATCGCCTGGAACACGAGGTACGCGCCCGAGAGGACAACCGCCCAGAACAGGCTGCCCCGCGGGATGAAGTTCGCGTACGAGAACGCATAGAGACCGAGCGTGACGAAGTTGATCGAGATCGCCGAGTAGATGAAGGCGTCCCAGACCGACCAGCCCTTGACCAGTCCGGTCGCCTTCCGGACGAAGAGGCCCTGGTCCTCCGGGACCGCGCCTGCCATCGTTGCCATGCGTTGCCCTCCTAACCGCTGGTGAGGATGAAGCGCTTGATCTTCTTCTTGCCGTCGAGCTCGACGACGGCCCCGAGCAGCTGACCCTGCTCGTACGAGCTCCCCGGGTTGATGCACAGCGTGTTGCCGAGGCGCGCCGAGCCGCGCGCTTCGTGGATGTGCCCGTGCAGAGCGAGCGCGGGCTCGAACTTCTCGATCGCCTCCCGCACGGCGGTCGAGCCGACCGGCTTGGTCGAGTGGCCCGCGTCCTTCAGCCGCATGTCCTCGGTGAGCTCCGGCGCGTCGTCCAGCCCGGTGCCATACGGGGGGCAGTGGAAGCTGAAGATCGTCCGCTCGCGAGGCGTGGTCACCTGTGCGACCACGGCCGCGATCCTCGTCGCGAGGTCGGGCTCGTCCTCCTCGCGATAGGTGTTCCACGGCGTCCGGTTCGCCCAACCCGTGGAGGCGAGCTGGAAGCCGTCGAGATCGACGATGCGCCCTTCGCCGAGGGTGACGTGCTGCGCCTGGCGGACGACGTCGTCCACTTCCAGCTGATCATCGTTTCCCGGGCAGACGACACAGGCGATCCCCGTGCCCGCCAGGCGCTCGTCGGCGAGGTCCATCCACTTCTTGACCGTCTCGAGCATCTTCTGCTCGAACAGCCCGTGCCAGTGCGCCTCGTTCTCGTGCAGGGCCTGCACCGCTTCGGGGTTGCTCCGGAACGGGTAGTAGCCGCGTCGGATCACCGCCTCCTCGAACTCGCGCACCTGATCCTCGCCCACGAGCTCCTGGCGGTTTTCGAGCAGGGTCGCGTGCCAGTTCTCGCCGCCGTCGTGGATGACGGGGACGAGCGCCTTGCCGGTCATGTCGCCGCCGAGGATGAGCGCGTCCGCCTCGTAGTGGGCGCCGGCGTTGAGGAACTTCCGCCAGCAGGTCTCCGATCCGTGGACGTCCGTGGCGAAGAAGATGCGCATGGGGCTATCTAAACCTCTTCCGGCAGCTGATACCAGCGTTTTCGCTCGCCGATCTTCGCCCGCAGCTTCCAGGAACGAGACTTGGGCGTCCCTTCCACGCGGTCGAGGAGGGCGTCGAGGCGTGCCGCGACCGTGTCGCGGTCGACCTCGTATCCGCCGAGGTGCCCGCGCACGCTCGCGAGGTTCTGCGTGATCGTGCGGCAGAGCCCCCAGTCCTCGCAGCAGAGCGCAGCGAACTGCGCCGCGTTGACGCCGGTGTCGTCCTCCGTCACCTCGTGCTCGAGGAGGACCGCCACCGTGTCGCGCACGTCCTTCTCGTTCAGCTCGATGATCTGGAGCTTCGTCAGCAGCAGCTCCGCGAGCGGAACCGTGTCCTCGTCGACCGCGAGCCGCTGCTCGAGCGGGATCTCGTGGCACATCCGGAACGAGCTGACGAAGACGTCCATCTGCCGCCCGTTCGGGTTGTCGTAGAAGAGGAGCCGCTCCTTGCCGTTCATCGCGTTGAAGGTGACGTGCGGCTCGTAGCCCAGCTCGCGCAGGAGCTTCTGCAGGTCGCCGGACGACTTCTTGGCCGTCGCGAAGTCGAGGTCCTTGTACTCGCGAGTCAGCGCCGGGGGGAGGCCGCGCGACCGCACGTTGACGGCGACCCCACCGAGCAGGCGGACCGTCAGGCCCGCTTCGCGCGCGGCGCCGAGGACGCGGCGGCCCTCGGTGACGATGTCCGAGAGAGGCTGCGCGCTAGAAGAGGCCAACCGTCCTCCCCTCTTCGTCGATGTCGACCGCGTGGGCGGCCGGGGTGCGTCCGTAGCCAGGCATCGTCTGCATGTCTCCGCAGAGCGCGACGAGCCAGCCGGCGCCGGTGTACGCGCGGATGTCTCGCACGGTGACGGTGAAGCCGGTCGGCGCGTTCGCGAGGGTCGGGTCATGGGAGAGCGAGAGGTGCGTCTTCGCCATGCAGATGGGGAGCTTGTCGAAGCCGGCGCGCTCGAACTCCGCGATCTTCTTGCGCGCGGCGGGCTGCAGCAGAATCCCGTCGCCGCCGTACACGCGCGTCACGATCGCCTCGATCTTGCGTTCGATCGAGTCCTCGAGCGGATAGACCGGCGCGAAGCTCGAGGGTTGCTCGGTCGCCTCGACGACCGCCTCGGCGAGCGCTGCCGCGCCCTGGCCGCCCTTCACCACGGCCTCGTTCGCCTCGGCCGCGAAGGCGCCGTTCGCGAGCGCGATCTCGCGGATCTGCTCGATCTCCTCGTCGGTGTCCGCGGGGAAGCGGTTGACGGCGACCACGGCGTTCAGCCCGAATTCGCGGATCGTCGCCAGGTGGCGGATCATGTTGGCCGAGCCCGCCGCGATCGCCTCCGCGTCGCCCTCAGGGTCGCCGCCGTGGTGCTTGAGCGCCTTCACCGTCGCGACGAGGACGACCGCGCTCGGCGTGAGTTTCCCGACCCGGCACACGATGTCCATGAACTTCTCCATGCCCATGTCGGCACCGAAGCCGGACTCGGTCACGACGACGTCCCCGAGCTTCAGCGCGATGCGGTCGGCGACGAGCGAGTTGTTGCCGTGGGCGATGTTCGCGAACGGCCCGCAGTGCACGAAGGCGGGCTGGCCCTCGAGGGTCTGCACGAGGTTCGGCTTGATCGTCTCCTTCAGCAGGACGGTCATGGCCCCCGCCGCCTTCAGCTGCTCGGCGTTGACGGGCTCGCCCTCGTATGTCGAGCCGACAGTGATCGCGCCGAGCCGTGCGCGGAGGTCGTGGAGGTCGCGCGCGACAGCGACGATCGCCATCACCTCGGAGGCTG
This sequence comes from Actinomycetota bacterium, assembly GCA_005883365.1. Lineage (GTDB taxonomy): Bacteria > Actinomycetota > Thermoleophilia > Gaiellales > Gaiellaceae > Palsa-739. The sequence goes on along the minus strand of VAXA01000021.1, from coordinate 6,873 downwards.
CGGTGATGTCGAAGCCGGTCTGGCGCGGGTAGCCGTTCGCCCGGCCGCCGAGCCCGGCCACGACGTCGCGGAGGGCGCGGTCGTTGATGTCGACGCAGCGCCGCCACGAAATCGAGAGCGGATCGATCCCGAGCGCGTTGCCGTGCAGCAGATGGGCCTCGAGCAGAGCCGCCAGCAGGTTGTTGGCGGCGCCGATCGCGTGGATGTCGCCCGTGAAGTGGAGGTTCATGTCCTCCATCGGCACGACCTGCGCGTAGCCGGCGCCGGCGGCCCCCCCCTTGATCCCGAACACAGGCCCCAGTGACGCCTCGCGCAGGCAGAGCACCGGCTTGCGGCCGATCGCGCCGAGGCCCTGAGTGAGCGAGACCGACGTGGTCGTCTTGCCCTCCCCGAACTTCGTGGGGGTGATGGCCGTGACGCAGACGAGCTTCGCGTCGGGCCGGTCGGCGAGCCGGTCGAGCACCGAGAGCGAGACCTTCGCCTTGTACCGGCCGTAGGGGTCGAGCTCGCCGGGCTCGAGCCTCGCCGCGGCCGCGATCTCGGTGATCGGGCGAAGCTCCGCCTCCTGGGCGATCTCGAGGGAGGAGGGTGTCGTCGTCGCCACGCCCGGTCTACTTGGTTTCTACAGCACAGCCGGTGGCAGCCACCGGCATATGAGTAATATATCTGTGTGGAGAGTGCGGTGCAGGCTTCGTCGCTCGCCGACCGCGCCTACGTCGCGATCCGCGAGCTGATCGTCTCCCTCGAGCTTGCCCCGGGAGCCCTGATCGACGAGCGGGCGCTCATCGAGAGCCTCGGCATCGGCCGGACGCCGGTGCGCGAGGCGCTGCGCCGCCTCGCGCAGGAGCAGCTCGTCGAGGTCTTCCCCCGCCGCGGCATGTTCGTGACGGGCGTGGACGTGCGGGATCTCGCGCGTATATCAGAGGTACGGGCGACGCTCGAGCCAGAGGCCGCCCGGCTTGCGGCCGAGCGTGCGACCGACGAGGAGCGCGACGAGCTCGCTGCGCTCGGCGACCAGATCAAGCGCGGCGCCGACCTCATGGCCCTCGACGAGCGCATCCATCGCGCGGTCCACCGGGCCGCGCACAACCACCTGCTCGAGAAGACGCTAGGCGAGTACTACGTCCTCGCTCTGCGCATCTGGATGATCGCGCTCGGCCGCGCGCAGGACCTCGAGGAGGCGGTCGAGGCACACCGCGCGCTCATCCAGGACATCGTCGTCGGCAACGGCGACCGGGCGGCGGACACGATGCGTGCGCACGTCCAGGGCTTCGAGCAGGCGATGCGGAAGGTCCTGGTGAGCGTGTGAAGGTCGTCGTGATCGGCGGCGGGATCGTCGGCAACAGCCTGATCGGCTGGCTCGCCGAGCTCGGCTGGACCGACCTCGTCCAGGTGGACAAGGGCCCCTTCCCCAACCCCGGCGGGTCGACGGGCCATGCGTCGAACTTCATCTTCCCGGTCGACCACTCGAAGGAGATGACGCAGCTCACCCTCGAGTCGATGCGCCAGTACCGCGAGACCGGGACGCTGCACGAATGCGGAGGCATCGAGGTCGCGCGCACCGAGGAGCGGCTGGAGGAGCTGCGGCGGCGGATGGCCTCGGCCAAGTCGTGGGGCGTCGAGGGGTGCCGTCTCGTCACGCCCGCGGAGATCAAGGAGCTCGTCCCGTTCGTCGACGAGTCGATCCTGCTCGGCGGCTTCTACTCGCCGTCCGTGGCAGTGGTCGACTCCCTCCGCTTCGGCACGCTCATGCGGGAACGCGCACAGGCGAAGGGCGCGCAGATCCTGGCCAACACCGAGGTCAAGGGGATCGACGTCGAGGACGGCCGGGTGCGCCGCGTGCGTACCACCCGGGGCGACTTCGAGGCCGACGTCGTGGCGATCGCGTGCGGTGTGTGGTCGCCGCGGCTCGCGCAGATGGCCGGCGCCTCGATCCCGCTGACACCCGCGGTGCACCAGATGATCGACGTCGGCCCCGTGCCGCGCTTCCTCGACTCGAAGACCGCCGTCGACTACCCGATCGTGCGCGACATGGACACGAACATGTACGAGCGGCAGGACGGGCAGGGGCTCGAGGTCGGCTCGTACGCCCACCGGCCGATTCTCCACGACCCCGACGAGATCCTCTCCATCGAGGAGGCGGCGCTCACGCCCACCGAGCTGCCGTTCACCCAGGAGGACTTCGAGCTCCAGCTCGAGCACGGGCTCGAGCTCGTCCCCGAGATCCTCGGCGACGAGTCCGTCGGGATCAAGTACGCGATCAACGGCCTCCTCTCGCTGACGCCGGACGGCCTGCCGCTGCTCGGCGAGACGCCCGAGGTGAAGGGGCTCTGGTCGGCGGCGGCCGTGTGGGTGAAGGAAGGCCCGGGAGTCGGCAAGTCGCTGGCGGAGTGGATGGTGCTCGGCGAGCCGGAGATCGACCTGCAGTCGTCCGACATCGCCCGCTTCTATCCGGAGCAGCGCACGCCGCAGCACGTCAAGGGCCGCGCGGCCGAGGGCTTCAACAAGACGTACGGGATCGTGCACCCGGGCGAGCAGTGGGAGTCGAACCGCGGCGTCCGCGTCTCCCCCTTCTACGACCGCGAGCAGCAGCTCGGCGCCGTCTTCTTCGAAGCGGCCGCCTGGGAGCGCCCGCACTGGTACGAGGCGAACGCGCCGCTCGTCGAGGAGTACGGCGTGAAGCCGCGCGAGCACGAGTGGGACGCGCGCTGGTGGTCGCCGATCATCAATGCCGAGCACCTCGCGATGCGCGAGCGGGCCGCGATGTTCGACCTGACCGCGTTCTGCGTCTTCGACGTCGTCGGTCCCGGCGCCCTCGACTGCGTGCAGACGGTGGCCGCCCGGCAGATGAACGTCCCGGACGGCCGCGTGATCTACACGCCCGTGCTCGCGCCCGGCGGCGGCTTCAAGTCAGACCTGACGATCATGAAGATGGCCGACGACCGCTTCCGCGTCGTCACGGGCGGCGCGCATGGGATGGCCGACATGAAGTGGTTCCGCGACCACTGCGGCCCGGACGCGTGGATCGAGGACCACACGTCGGCGCTGTGCACGGTCGGCCTCTGGGGCCCGCGGGCGCGGGACATCCTCTCCTCGATCACGAGCGACGACGTCTCGAACGAGAGCTTTCCGTTCGCGACCTGGAAGACGGTCGGAGTCGACGGTCTGGGGGTGCTCGCGTCGCGGATCTCGTACGTCGGCGACCTCGGCTGGGAGCTGTATGTGCCATTCGAGCACGGCGCGGCGCTGTGGGACGCGGTCTGGGAAGCCGGACAGCCGCACGGTGTCGTCCCGGCGGGCATCGGCGTCTACGGCACGACGGGGCGTCTCGAGAAGGCGTATCGCGCGTTCGGCTTCGAGCTCGACCAGGACTACGACGTGGTCGAGGCCGACATGGCCTGGTGGAAGGTGAAGGCCGAGGACTTCGTCGGCAAGGATGCGCACCTCGCCGCCCGTGAGCGCGAGCCGGCCGCCGTCTGCTGCACGCTGACGCTGACCGGGAACACGCGCTTTCCGCTGGGCCGGGAGCCGGTCGTGCGCGAGGACGGCTCGCCGCTGATCGACGCGAAGGGCCGCCGCTCGTACGTCACCTCCGCCGGCATGGGGCCGTCGCTCGGCAAGTACATCCTCATGTCGTACCTCCCGCCCGGCGACCATGGGCAGCTCTACGTCCAGTACATGGAGGAGCTCCATCCGGTCACCGTCGAGGTGGTCGGCTCGCGGCCGCCGTTCGATCCCGACAACGAGAGGATTCGCTCGTGAGGATTCTCGTCTGCGTCAAGCGCGTCCCGCTCACGGGCGGGAAGATGGTGCTCACCGACGATGCGCAGGCGCTCGAGACCAGGCATCTCGGCTTCACGATCTCGCCGCACGAGGAGTGCGCGGTCGAGGAGGCGGTGCGCATCGTCGAAGCCGAAGGGGGCGAGGTCGTGGTGATGACCCTCGGCCCGGCCGAGGCGGAGGAGCAGCTCCGCGACTGCATGGCGATCGGCGCCGACCGCGGCATCCTCCTCGAGACGCAGGGAGAGGAGTGGGATGCGCAGGCGACGGCAGGCGCGATCGTCGAGGCGCTCCACAGCGAGCCCGAGCCGTTCCACCTCCTCTTCTTCGGCAACGAGTCGGCCGACGCGGGCGGGTATCAGGTCGGTATCCGAGTGGCGCACGCACTCGGGCTGCCGATCGTCACCGGTTTGAAGAAGATCGACCTCCGGGACGGCAGCGTCCGCTGCGAGCGCGACGTCGGCGGCCCACGCGACGTGTACGAGGCGCCGCTGCCGGCGGTGCTGACCGTGCTCGAGGGACTCAACCTGCCGCGCTACCCGTCCGTGCCTGGCCGGCTGCGCGCGAAGCAGAAGCCGCTCGCCCGGACGGCCGTGTCTCCGCCCGCAGCGCAGCTCGAGAAGCTGCGGCTGATCGTGCCGGAAGGCCAGGGGAAACAGGCCGAGATCCTCGGCGACGGCGCGGCCGCCGCGCCCCGCGTCGTCGAGGTGCTGCAGGAGCTCGGAGTCGCGTGAACGTCCTCTGCTTCGTCGAACCCGGCGACGAGCTCTCCGCTCAGGCGGTCGGCGTCGCCCGCTCGCTGGGCGACGTCCGCGCCGTCACGTTCGACGGCGCGTACCAGCCCGCCGCGTGGGCGAAAGCGCTCGCCGCGCAGCCGGCGGAGGCGATCGTCGCGGCCGGCTCGGATCGCGGCAACGAGGTGCTCGCGCACGTGGGCGCCATCCTCGATCGCCCCTTCGCCGCCAACGTGACGGCGATCGCAGGTGACGTCGTCACGAGGCAGCGCTGGGGCGGCAGCCTGGTCGAGGAGGCGCGGCTGCACGGCTCGCCGCAGCTCCTCACCGTCGCGCCACACACACAGCCCGCAGCCGAGATCGGAGACGTCGAGATGCTGGCGGCGGAGGACGACGGCTCCCCGCGCGTGCTCGAGCGAATCGAGGAGTCGAGCACTGGCGTCTCGCTGCGCGAGGCGAAAGTCGTCGTCGGCGGCGGCCGCGGCGTCGGCTCCGCGGAGGGCTTCGCGATCATCGAGGAGCTCGCCGCTCTCCTCGGCGGCGCTGTGGGCTGCTCCCGCGTCGTCACGAGCGCCGGCTGGCGGCCGCACACCGACCAAGTCGGGCAGACGGGAACGAAGATCTCCGCCGACCTCTACGTCGCATGCGGGATCAGCGGCGCGACGCAGCACGTCGCGGGTGCGAGAGGCGCGAAGCGGATCCTCGCCGTCAACACCGACCCCGAGGCGCCGATCCTGGCCGTCGCCGACTACGCCGTGATCGGCGACCTGCACGAGGTCGTGCCCGCGATCAGCGCCGAGCTGAGGCGGGTGCGGGCATAGGCGCGCTCGCCCTCGTCGCGCTGGTGACGTGGGCCGGCCTGGGCGCGTGGCGGCGAGGCGTCTTCCTCTACGGCCTCGTCGAGCGCGCCGTCCCGAACGACCGCCGGCAGGACGCGCGACGCCAGGCACGCGCGGAGCTCGAGGTCGTGCTCGCGCAGCGGAAACTGCTGCAGCGGCTCGTTCCCGGCCTGATGCACGCGTTCATCTTCTGGGGCTTCCTCGTCCTGCTGCCGACGATCCTGATGGCGATGATCTCCGCGGTCGATGGGCGCGACGAGCTGCCTTGGCTCGGTGGTCAGGGGTGGTTCGGCTGGCTCGCGGACATCTTCTGCGTGCTCGTGCTCGCGGGAGTGGCGACAGCCTTCGCGATCCGGAAGATCGTCCGGCCCGAGCGGTTCCGCGGGTCGCACCTCGGCGAGGCCGACTTCATCCTCCTCATGATCGCCGGCGTCGTCACCTCCCTGCTCTTCTGGCATGCGTCCGCGTACGCGGCCGGTCTCTATCCCGCCGCCGGCCCGCTGTCACGGGCGATGGCGCACGCGTTTTCGCGCCACACCAACGCCGACCGCGTCTTCCTCTGGACCCACCTCGCCTTCATCTTCACCTTCCTTTGGTACGTCCCGCGCTCGAAACACCTGCACATCGCGACGGCCGCGGCGAATGTCTGGCTCGCCCGCACGGGCACGCCTGGCCGGCTCGAGCCGCTGCGCTTCGACGTTCCGGACGATGAGCTCCGCTTCGGGGTCGCGACCGCGGCGGACCTGACACGGAAGGAGGTAGTCGACGCGTTCTCGTGCACGGAGTGCGGGCGCTGCCAGGACGTCTGCCCCGCGCATGCGACCGGGAAGCTCCTCTCGCCGAAGCTCGTGATCATGGGCGTCCGCGACCAGCTGTTCGCGGAGGACGGCGAGCCGATCCTGGGCAACGGGGTGCCCGAGGAGATGATCTGGGACTGCGTCACGTGCGGGGCGTGCGTCGAGGCGTGCCCCGTCTCGATCGAGCACATCGACCACATCGTCGACCTGCGCCGCAGCCGCGTGATGGTCGACGCGCAGTTCCCTGCCGAGGCGGAGCCGATGCTGCGTGACGTCGAGCGGGCCGCGAATCCCTGGGGGAAGCCGCAGAGCGAGCGCGCAGCCTGGGCCGCGGAGTTGGGCGTGCGCGTGCTCGAGCCGGGCGACCCGGCGCCGGAGTACCTCTACTGGGTCGGCTGCGCCGCGTCGTTCGACGAGCGCGCGCGAGCGTCGGCCGAGTCGACGGCGAAGCTGCTGCAGAAAGCAGGCGTCGAGTTCGCGATCCTCGGCCCGCGTGAGGCGTGCACGGGCGATCCGGCCCGGCGGATGGGCAACGAGTACGTCTTCCAGGCCTACGCCGAACAGAACGTGACGACGCTGAACGAGCAGGGAGTGACGAAGATCGTCGCCAGCTGCCCGCACTGCTTCAACACCCTCGCGAACGAGTACCCCGACTTCGGCGGCTCCTACGAGGTCGTCCACCACAGCGAGCTGCTCGCCCGGCTCGTGCGCGAGGGGAGGCTG
>VAXA01000128.1 GCA_005883365.1 Actinomycetota bacterium | reverse complement strand
GAGCCACGTGAAGGCGGGCGCGCGGGAGCCGAAGGCCCACGCCTGGCTCGCCGACCGGGGTGCGGAGATCAAGGTCGGCCACTTCCAGCGCTTCTCCCACGACAAGGTGATGATCCAGAAGCGCGGCGACACCGCGCTGAAGGTGCTGAGCGGTTCCGCGAACTTCAGCGTGCGCGGGCTCTACGTCCAGTCGAACAACGTCTTCGTCTTCGACGACCCCGCGACGGCGGCCCTCTACGACCAGGCGTTCCAGCAGTCCTGGGACGACCCGCACGCCTTCGCCTCCAGTCCGCTTGCGGCGAGCTGGCACGACGCGGGCGGCCACGACGGCCTCCCGGGCTACTCGGTGTGTCTCAGCCCGCATCACGACCCCGACGTGTCGCTGAAGCGCGTGGCTGACGCGGTCACGAACGCGAAGCGCTCGGTGCTGTTCGCGATCATGGAGATCGGCAGCGGCGGCGGGCAGCTGCTCGATGCGATCAAGGCCCTGCCCACGCGATCCGAACTGTACGCCTTCCACGTTCATCCCCTTCTCGTACCTCTCGAAGCACGTTCCGGCGCCCTTCAAGCAGGAATGGAGCGGCGGCGCGGGGCAGGTCATTCATCACAAGTTCGTCGTCACGGATTTCAACGGCGAGACCCCGCTCGCCTTCGGAGGCTCCTCGAATCTCGCTTCAGGCGGCGAGAAGGAGAACGGCGACAACCTCGTCTGCTTCACCGACCGGGACATCGCCACGAAGTACGCGATCGAGGCGATCAAGCTCGTCGACCACTACCGATTCCGTGCGGTGATGGAGACCGCCACCGAGGACAAGCCGCTCCAACTCGCCGGCCGCAGCGCCAACTGGGCGGCGCCGTCCTACCAGCCCGGCAGCCCGAAGAGTCGGGAGCGGACGGTGTTGGCGGGCTCTACGAGCTGACGGCCTGCCCTGCGGCGAGCCGCTCGCCGACGACGCCTTGGGCCGCGGCCTCGGCAAGCGTGTGGCCGGTCACGGCGGCGAGGAAGTCGGCCCGCTCGAGCGCGTAGAGCCGCGCCTCGGTCGCGGCGGTCACCGTCGCCGTCCGCGGCACGTCGCGCAGGAGCGCGATCTCGCCGAAGTAGTCGCCCGCGCCGCCCTCCTTCTCACCCTCCTCGAGCCCGATCCGGACGGTGCCGGAATCGACGAGGTAGAAGCGGTCGCCGACCTCGCCCGCGCGCACGATCGTCTCGCCCGCGGGAACGTCGATCGGAAGGAGCTTCGTGGCCAGCCGCTCCTTCGCGGCGAGAGACAGCGGCGCGAACATCGGCACCTCGTCCACCAGGAGCTGCTGCCTCGTCGGCGCCGCCAGGTCGTCGAGCGCCCTCATGCGGCGGAAGCCGGCGATCGTGAGCACCGGGAGCATGAACCCCACCAGCACGAAGGCGGAGCGAGCCCCGAGCTCCCGGACGAGCAGCGGTGTCGCGATGGAGCAAGCCGGAGACGTCCTCGACGCTGTTGGCGGCGCCGACGATCCCCAGCAGCACGAGTGCCGCGAGGAGCTGGGGACTCGGGGCCACGAGCGCGATCGGCAGGCCCCAGCCGACGAGCGAGAGCGCAAAGACGCGCGCGAGCCGGCCTCCGTGATACGTCGAGGACACGATCGCGCCGATCACGCCGCCCGCTCCGATCGCCGCCGTGAGGAGGCCGACCGTCCCGCCGCCGCCGTCGAGCAGCCGGAACGCGGCGACGACGATGAGCACGTTCAGGCAACCGCGGACGAAGGCCTGCGCGACCATCAGCGTGACGACCACCGGCGCTCCGGGATGCTGGACGACCGTGCGCCACGCGGAGACCGGGCCGCCGCGTGAAGCAGCCCGTCCGGCCGCCGGCCCTTGAGTGTGGACACGGAGAAGCAGGACAACGCCGACGGCCAGGGCCGCGGCAGCTACGGCGAAGGTGACGCCGACCCTCGCCTGCTCGACGAGCACCCCCGCGACCAGCGGCCCGACGAGCGTCCCGAGGCTCTCGACCGTCGAGGTGGCGGCGTTCGCAGCGACCAGCTCCTCCGGAGACGGCGTCAGCGACGGGAGCAGCGCCTGCAGCGTCGGCCTGATCAGCGTCGAGGAGATCCCGACGAACGCGGCGCAGGCGTAGACGCCGGCCTCGGAGCCCGCGAACGCCGCGACCGCGGATCCCGCGTACGCGACCGAGCCGAGCAGCGCCGCACCGACGAGAAGCCGCTCGCGGGGAATCCGGTCGCCGAGCGACGCTGCGCTCGGCGCGACGAGACCGGCCGGCAGCAGCCGGATGAGCCCGGCCAGCCCCACGGCCGAGGCGCCGCCCGCGTGGTAGGCGAAGACGCCGAGCGCGACGAAATACGCCCACTCCGCGGTGATCGCCGCGGCCCAGGCGAGCTCGACGCGCCTGACGTTCTCGTTCCTAGAAGCGAGCGCGGCGGCGGCGAGCCTGTTGCGGAGAGGGGACACCCTCGCGATTCAACGCCCTCACGACCGCGCGGGCAAGAGCAGGCACACGCTCGAGCCCCCGCCGAGGCCGCTGTGAGGCGCGGACGGCGGGGGCTATAGAGCGAGGAACTCAGTCGGCCGTGATCGTGCCGAAGAGCCCGTCTGACTCGTCGTTGGGCCCGGCCGTGAAGAAGAGCGTGTTCGGATCGCCGTTGAGGCCGGCGTTGCCGAACTCGAGTGCCCACAGCCGGTCGATCGCGAGCTTGCCGCCGTCCGGCGAGCGCAGCGTGCCGACGTGGTGCCAGCCGCCGTTGCCGCCCGCGTAGGCGTTGATCTGGCCGTCGCCGAAGTTGCCGACGAGGAGGTCGCCTCCGAAGCGGCCGAACGACGGCGGCGCCATCGCGAGGCCCCACGGCGCGTCCAGCTGCCCGTGCTGTGCCACACGCGCGACCAGGTTCCCTTGCAGGTCGTACTCGTCGACGAAGCCGAGGCTCTGGCCGTCGACCTCGTCCTCGGCGTCCGCATCCTGCTTCCCGTACGTGACGAAGACGTCAGATCCGATCGTCTGGATCCCGAACGGCGCGTATCCGCCAGGCAGCTTCGGATCGACGAATGCGCCGGGCGGCGTGACGTTCTGCCACGCCCCGTCGAAGACGTCGACCTGGGCGTTGTGGAAGTCCGCCGCGTAGAGCAGCGGGCTGCCCGGCGTCGGTTGGGCGATCGCCAGCCCCTTGAAGATCGCGCCGGCGGCGATGCCCGTCGTCGGAGCGACCAGCGCCGACGAACCGCCTTGCCATGCCCTGAGGTCACCCGCCTCGGTCGCGAAGATGAACTTCGCCGGAGCGAGCGCCGACGGGTCGGCGTCCGTCCCGATCTGGAAGCTCCCCGCGACGCCGGCGAACACGGCCCCGGTCGGACCGCCGAGGACGCTGACGCTGAGGACCTTTGCGCCGGCGCCGGTGTAGACCGTCGACCTGCTCGAGCTTCGGTCGGGCCCGTTGTCGGCGACCCACCACGGGCTCGTCGCGCTACGGGCAAGACCCCAGGCATTGACGAGCTCCGGATCGGTCAGAGGGGCCGCGCCCGGGATGTCCGAGACCAGCGGGGTCACGGTGTAGTCGCCACCGGGCGGCCCGGCCGCCGCGTACAGCGCGGCGATCAGCGCTACTGAGAGAACCCCCAACACGACCATGGAGCGCCTAAGGACTCCGTGCATGGGTTCTCCTTCCTCTTCGGGATATGCGCGGTACTACGCGATGCGGCGCTAGCCGGATTGCCCGGTCGACAGGAGAAGGCAGGCGGCGCGGTGGCCGCGCTCGGCCGAGACCGGCTGCAAGAGGAGCGGATCCTCCACCGAACATCGCTCGATCGCGACCGGGCAGCGCGGATGGAAGCGGCAGCCCGTCGGGATGGCGACCGCGTCCGGCGTCTCGCCCTGCAGGATCTGCGGCCGCTGCCGGTCGCGCGGGTCGCGCCGAGGCACGACCGAGAGCAGCGCCTTCGTGTACGGGTGCTGCGGGTTCCGCACGACCGCCGCCGCGCGCCCCTCCTCCACGATGCGACCGAGGTACATGACCGCGATCCGCTGCGCGAAGCGGGCCGCAGTGGACAGGTCGTGCGTGATCATCAGGATCGCGAGCCCCTGTTGGCGCAGGCCGTCGAGAACGTTGAGGACGCCCGCCCGCACCGAGACGTCGAGCATCGAGACCGGCTCGTCGGCCACGAGCACGTCCGGCTCGAGAACGAGTGCGGCGGCGATCGCCACCCGCTGGCGCTGCCCGCCCGAGAGCTCGTGCGGGAATCGGTCGAGGTACAGCTCCGGCGGCGAGAGCTCCACGCGCTGCAGCGCGTCGCGAACCCGCTCGGCCCGCTCGGCCTTGGAGCCGCCGAGGTTGTGGATCAGCAGCGGCTCCTCGACGACCGCGCGCACCCGGAACCGCGGGTCGAGCGACTCGTAGGGATCCTGGTAGACGACCTGGATCCGGCGCCGCAGCGGACGCAGGTCTCGCGAGCCGAGCGGCACGAGGTCGCGGCCGTCGAAGCGGATCGCGCCCGCCACGGGATCGACGAGCCGCAGCACCGCCTGCGCGGTCGTCGTCTTGCCGCAGCCCGACTCGCCGACGAGCGCGAGCATCTCTCCCCGCTGCAGCGACAGCGACACGCCCTCGACCGCGTGCACCGTCCGGCGCGGGCGGCGGGCGACCGTTCCGACGAGGCCCCGGTGGATCGGGTAGCGGACGACGAGATCCTCGACCTCGAGCACGACCGGCTCGGCGTTCACGCGGGCACCCGCGTGTTGAGGTGACAGGCGGCGGCGTGGCCGTCGCCGACCTCCAGCAGGCTCGGCCTCTCAACGCAGGCCGCGAAGGCCGAATCGCAGCGCGGCCGGAACGGACAGCCGTCGATCGGCCGGTCGAGCCGCGGCGGCGCACCCGGGATCGAGAGCACCGGCGCGTCGCCCATGCCGAGGTCGGGCGACGCGGCGAACAGCATCCGCGTGTACGGGTGCCCGGGGGTGTGGTAGAGGACGTCGAGCGGCCCGCGCTCGACGATCTCGCCCGCGTACATCACGGCGCAGCGGTCGCAGAGCTGGGCCACCACGGGCAGGTCGTGCGTGACGAGCACGAGCGCCAGTCCGAAGTCGCGGCAGAGCGCGTCGAGCAGCTCGAGGATCTGCGCCTGCACCATCACGTCCAGCGCCGTCGTGGGCTCGTCGGCGATCAGCACCCGCGGATTGCACGAGAGCGCCATCGCGATCGCCGCCCGCTGCCGCATCCCGCCGGACAGCTCGTGCGGATAGCGCCCGGCCCGGCCCGCCGGGATGCCGACCGACTCGAGCAGCTCCGCGGTGCGAGTGCGGGCGACCGCTCCCTTTGCGCGGCCGTGGAGCTCGAGGCTCTCGACGATCTGCTGCCCGATCGTCCGCACCGGGTTGAGCGCGTTCATCGCGCCCTGGAAGACGATCGCGACGTCCACCCAGCGGTGCGGTCGCATCGCCGCCTCGCCGCCGGCGAGGATGTCCTCCCCGTCGATCAGGACGCGGCCCGACACGCTCGCGTTCGGTGGCAGCAGGCCCAGGATCGCGAGCGCCGTCGTCGTCTTGCCGCAGCCCGACTCGCCGACGAGCCCGAGGCGCTCGCCCGGATCGAGCGAGAGGTCGACGCCCTGCACGGCGTGCAGCTCGCCGCCGCCCTCGAGGTCGAACCAGACGTGGAGACCCTCGACCTCCAGCAGCGGGACGCTCACAGCGCTTCCTTCCCCCGGCCGACGAGGGGTCGCAGCCGGAAAGTGCGCGCCGATAGGTGCGCCACCCGTAGCCGCGGGTTGAGCGCGTCCTCGAGCGAGCCGCCGACGAGGCTGCAGCCGAGGATGATCAACGCGACGAGCGCGCCGGGCGGCACGATCGCCCACCACGCGCCCGACGAGATCGCCGCCCGCTCGAACGCGTTCTCGATCACCTTCCCCAGCGAGGTGCGGCTCGGGTCGCCGAGGCCGAGGAACGAGAGCGCCGTCTCGTCGAAGATCGCGACCGCGACGGTGAGGACCGTGTTCGCGATCAGGAGCGGCGCGACCTGGGGCAGCACGTGCCGCAGCACGATCCGCGTGTGGCCGGCGCCGAGCGCCCGCGCCCGCTTCACGTAGACCCGCTCGCGCACGCTCTTCACCTGCGCCCGGATCACGCGGGCCGTGCTCGTCCAGAGCAGGATCCCGATCACGATGATGATGTGGAAGAGGCTCGGCCCCCAGATCGCCGCCACGACGATCATCAGCGGCACGTCGGGGACGACGAGGAAGTAGTCGGTGATGCGCATCAGGATCGTGTCGGTCGCGCCCCCGAAGTAGCCGGAAATCACGCCCACCGCGCCGCCGATCGCCATCGAGACGAACGTCGCGGCGAACCCGACGACGAGCGAGACGCGCGCGCCCCACATGAGCAGGGTCACCATGTCGATACCGCCGTCGTCGAGGCCGAGCGGATGGCTCCACGACGGATGCCCGAACACGGGCCCGACCTGCTCGTGCAGGGCGTACGGCGCGATCCACGGCGCGAGCACCGCGCCGAGCCCGACGAGCACGAGGATCGTCGCCCCGATCACTGCCGCCGGCCGGTGGCGCAGCGTGTGCAGCACGAACCCGCGCCGGCTCGAGACTCCCTCCGGCGGCGCCTCGATCATGAGGGACGCTTCGCTCATGTGGTGATCCTCGGGTCGAGCTTGAAGTAGAGGAGGTCGGCGATCAGGTTGCAGACGACGACCGAGATCGTCAGCAGCAGGAACGCGCCCTGAAGCATCGGGTAATCGCGTTGCAGGACGGCCTCGTACACGGCCCGTCCGATGCCGGGCCACGAGAACACGGTCTCGATCAGGATCGCGCCCGCCACGACGTAGCCGAGCGAGAGCGCGACGAGCGTCGTGATCGGCAGCATCGCGTTCCGCAGGGCGTGCTTCCGGATGATCGTCCACGGCTTCAGGCCCTTCGCACGGGCGGTGAGGATGTAGTCCTCGCCGAGCGTCTCGAGCATCGCCGAGCGGACGATCAGCGTGTACTCGCCGTAGAGCACAAGGCCGAGCGTCAGCGACGGCAGGAGGACGTGCGACCCCAGATCCTTGAGGTGCTGCCAGAAACCCGGATTGAGCAGGAACTCATTCGTCATCCCTCCCGTGGGAAGGGTCCCCGCGAAGATGATGATCAGCATCAGGCCGAGCCAGTGCGTCGGCATCGAGTAGAAACCCAGCGCGCTCGACACCGTCACCGCCTCGGTCGGCGTGCCGCGGCGCCAGGCTGCGATGACCCCGGTCAGCGTGCCGATGAGGATCGAGAAGACCGTCCCGAGCGTGACCATCGGCAGTGTGTTGATCAGTTCGATGCGGAGGTTTGTCGCGACGGGCTGCTCGTTCTCGTACGAGATCCCGAGGTTCCCGTGTACCAGCTGCTTCAGGAAGATGACGTACTGCTCGCCCTTCGACTTGTCGAGCCCGAATTGCTTCTCGAGCGCGTGCCGCAGCTGCTGGGTCGCGTGCGGGACGCGGGAGAGGTTCGAGACGGCGGTGCCGGGCGCCAGCCGGAAGAGGACGAAGTTGATCGACACCGCCACGAAGACGGTGACGATCGCGAACGCGATCCTCTTCAGGACATAGTCGGTCCCCCGCACTGCGAGGTCCCTACTTCTGGTGCACGTGCGTCAGTACGGAGATGTTCAGCTCGTTGAAGGGTCCTTGCGGGGTGTTCTTGAAGCCGGCCCAGCTCTTCGAGACCGCGCTCACCTGGTCGTCGTTCGCGAGCCAGAGATACGGCCGATGCTTGTAGAGGTACGCCTGCATCTTCCAGACGATCTGGCGGCGCTTGGCGGGCGTTGCCGCCAGCTGCTGCTGGGAGTACATCCGGTCGTACTTCTTGTCGCAGAACGCTGAGTCGCTCCAACCGCCCCACTGGGCGCACGTCACGACCGAAAGCATGAAGTCGGGATCGATCAGCGCCGTCCAGTCCCACATGGCCAGGTCGAACCCCTGGTACGTGTAATTCGATCCCGCCATCTGGTTGAAGGCCGCGGTCGAGTCGAGCGCCTTCTGCTTCAGCTGCACGCCGATCTTCGCGAAGTCGGACTGGACGATCAGGAACGTGCGCGGGAGGCTCTGCACGTCGGTCGGAATGATGACCTCGTAGGACATCTTCTTTCCGTTGGCGACGCGGATCCCGCCCGGGCCCTTCTTGTACCCGAGGCCATCGAGGATCTTGTTCGCGAGCTTGAGGTCGAAGCTGGGCGTCTTGAGGCTCGTGTTGTGCCAGCCGACGCCGGCGGACGCCGGGATGATCGTGCTGGGCAGCTGCGCGGCGCCGAGGTAGACGACGCTGACGATCTTCTTCCGGTCGATCGCGTGGTCGAACGCTTCCTTGACTTTGAGGTTGAGGAGCTCGCGGTGGTGCTTCTTCTTCGGGTTCGAGTTGATGATGAAGTCGGTCTGGTCGAGTCCCTTGACGTCCTCGACGACGAAGCCCGCGTTGCGCAGCGTCTTCATCGTCGTCGCCGGAACGCTCTCGACCGCGTCGAGGTCGTGCGCCTTCAGCGCCGTCACCATCGCGTCGTCATTCGAGTACTGCTGCAGCCCGAACTCGTCGATCTTCGGCTTCGGGCCCCAGTAGGAGCTGTTGCGCTGGAACAGAGCGACGTCGTTCATCTTGAATCTGACGAGGTTGAAGGGTCCCGAGCCGACGACTGGCGCGTTGTTCGGGAACGTCTTCAGGCCGGCGCCCTTCTTGCCCAGGTGCTGCGCCCAGATGTGCTTCGGGAGGATGAAGAACTGCTGGAACTGCCCGAGCACGTAGCTCGGGCTCGGCCTCTGCGCGTAGTTGACGACGAGGGTCGTCGCGTTAGGGGCTTTTGCGTTGTTGATGTGCGAGACCAGGCCGGCGACATTTGCCGTCGCGCCGCTCTTGTACTTGAGGTCGGTGTTGATCGTCCAGGCCGCGTCCGCCGCGGTCAGCGGCTTGCCGTCGCTCCACTTGGCGTTCGGCTGGGTCTTGAACGTCCACGACTTGCCATCCTTCGAGGCGTGCCACGACCGCGCGAAGAACGGGGCGTAGTGGAGGTGGCTGTCGTACTGGATGAGGATGGGGTAGACGTACTCGAACGCGCTGTAGGCGTCCTGGTTGAACGCGACGTATGGGTTCAGCGAGTCGATGCCGGAGGCCGTCCCGAGGCGGAAGGTCCCGCCACTCGTCGACTTCGATCCGGATCCGATCGCGCCTGTCGCGAAGATCAAGGCGCCGCTGGTCAGCAGTAGCGCCGCAAGCCACCTCTTCCTCATTTCGCCCTCCCTCTCAGCTTTCGAACGGCGACTCGTCCACGGTCAACGTTCGTGCGTCGGCGTCGAGCGTATACCGGACACCGAGCGGAATGGAAGCGATGTGCTTGCCGTGGCCGAGCGGCAGCTTGTACAGCACGGGCACCCCGAGCGGCTGCAGGTGCTTGTCGAGCACGTCCTCGATCGACTTCGTGGCGCGCCAGTCGGCGACCTCGCGAGGGAGGTCGCCGTAGTCGCATTTGTTCATGTCGCCGACGACGACGCCGGCGATCTTCTCGAGCTTGCCGGCGTGGCGGAGCTGCGTCAGCTGGCCGTCGACGTAGTACGGCGGCGCGTGCGTGTCCTCGAAGAAGAGGATCGCCCTGTCGGTGTCGAGCTCCCACGGCGTCGCGAGCGTCTGCAGCAGGAGCCAGAGGCAGCCGCCGACGAGGGGCGCCGTCGCGCAGCACGGCGAGCAGCCGATCGCGTGTGAAGCCGGTCGTCTCCTTGTCCCCGACACCGACGAGCCCGGGCCCGTAGAAGGTGGGGAAGCCTCCGCGCTGCCGGATCGGGACGTGCAGCGACGTGATGTCGGAGTAGCCGACGAACGGCTTCGGGTTCGCGGCGATCAGGTCGAAGTCGAGGTGGGGGAGGATCTCGCTCGAGCCGAACCCGCCCTGCAGCGCCTGCACGGCGTCCACCTCCGGGTCGGCGAAGAGCGTGTGGAGGTCGTGGGCGCGGCTGCGTGCGTCGCCGGCGACGTAGTCGTCGCGGTCGTGGATCCCCGGCGCGAGCTTGACGCGGTAGCCGCGCGTCTCCCACCACTCGACGCCGCGCTCGAGCTCCGAGCGCATGTCGTAGGGGCTGGCGAGCGCGGCGACGCCGATCGTGCCGCCGTCCGGAAGCGGTTTCATCCGCGTGTTCTACACCGTTGCGAGACCGGCGAGGGTCTCGACGACGAGCGGGCCGATCGTCGCGAGGTC
>VAXA01000127.1 GCA_005883365.1 Actinomycetota bacterium | reverse complement strand
GCCGGTCGCCACACGCCCATCGGCAGGGCCGGGACGGCTGAAGAGGTCGCTGGCCTCGTCGCATACCTTGCCTCGCAGGAGGCCAGCTACGTAACCGGGCAGACGGTCGTCGTCGACGGCGGAAACACCATCCAGGAGCCGCACGGGATCGACCTCTACACGCGGGACCGACGCCGGCCCTGAGCCGACAAGCTGGGGGTCACTGGTTCGAGCCGAGTACCGCCCCAGTCTCGGAAGGCCGCCACATAGGGCGCGGACCCGCGGTTCATGTTCGCTCGGTGCGTGGGTCGCCAGCTGTGGAGCTTGGGGCAGCGTTCGCGAATGACGCCCGAATCGCGGCGAGACGTGTTGCGCGCGGGACGTGGGTCGACGATGATCGCGAACAGTTCTCCAGGACCCCGTGCGTTCCGCACGGGCTGACGAGAGGAGCGGCATGGTCGCAATGGTTCTAAACCTCGAAGTAGACGACTACGACGAATTCAAAGAACGGTTCGACTCCGACCCAGGCGGCCGTAAAGGCATCGCTACCGGACACACCGTCTCCCGCAACGTCGAGAACCCCAATGACGTCTTCATCCGCACCGAATACAGGTCTGTCGAAGACGCGGAGAAAGTCCGCCAGCAACTACTCGACTCTGGCGCCCTCAGCAACTTCACCGTCAAGACCCCGCCCACGATCATCGAAATCGCAGACCAGGCCACCTACTAGTCAAGTCACGTTCAGGCAGCGGACAGGAGAGTCGCCGCATGCGCCCGCCGGCTGCGGCATGTCTTGCCCTGCTCTCCGGTCTGGGCGCTGCGTTCGCCTTAAGCGGCAGCTTCGCGGTAGCAGCCTCTGCGCATCGGTCGCTGAACCACCGGGCCGCGACGTCACGGACGAGGTACGTGCTCGGCTATTCGGTCGAACGCCGTCCGATCGTCGCCTGGCTCGTCGCGGCCAGCGATGCGCGCCGGTCGGTCCTAGTGGTCGGCTCGATCGCCGGCGACGAGCCGGGCGGCATCGCCGTCACCAGGATCCTCGCCTCGCAGGCTGCGATCGCCGGCGTGAGACTGTGGCTGATCCCCGACGCGAATCCAGACGGCGCCGCCCGAGGCACGCGCGGCAACGCTGACGGCGTCGACCTGAACCGCAACTTCCCCTACCGCTGGCGTCACCTCGGCGCCCCCGGCAGTCGCTACTACTCCGGCCCGCGCCCCGCCTCCGAGCCGGAGTCGCGCGCGATAGAAGCGTTCCTGCGGCGGACACGCCCGGGGCTCGCGATCTGGCTCCACCAGCCGTACGGATTGATCGACGACTCCCAAGGCCCCCACCGGGCAGAACGCCAGCTCGCCCGAGCCCTTGAGCTTCCCTTGAAACGACTACCCGACTATCCGGGAAGCGCGATCGGATGGGACGACCACCTCGTCCCCGCCTCGGCATTCGACCTCGAGCTGCCAGGCAGGGAGCTCGGACGAGCGAAGATCCACCTCGTCGCGACCGCGATCCGCTCGCTCGCGCGACGATTCGGCATCGATCGCTCAGTTCACTGAAGGAACAGTGTTTGTTCGCCGGCGGTACCTCCGCGAAACACGCGGAGCCGTCAGCGACGTGCGACGTCTGCTCTACGTTTCATCTCTAGGCGAGGCCGACACGCGCCCGCCGCGGTTTGCCGGGTGGGAGGCGGAGCGGGGAGATGCGGCACTAGCGAGTGACGCGGAAGTGCTGGGCGTCGCTCTTGATGCGTGGTGTGTAGCCGTAGTAGTAGGCGCGCGCAAAGAAATAGCCGGTCCGCTGCGTCCGGTAGCTGATGCGGAAATGACCGACCTTCGCGCCGTTGAGCAGGACGGCGTTCCCGCGAGCGTGGCGCTGCCAGATCGTGACGAAACGTCCGCCCTTGCACTGCTTGATCTTGACCTTCACGCGCCACGCCCCGTCCGGCAGCGCCGGTGCCGGCGAGACGTATCCGTCCATTCTGAGCGTGCCGCCGCGGTGGTAGAGGGTGTAGTGGTGACGCGCGGAGCAGGCGATGCGTTGCTGGTTTCGGTAGCCGCCTTTGAGGTTGAGCGTGATCGAGTTGCCGGCCGCGATCGCTGTCGCGGCGAGCAGCAGGACGGTGCCTGCTGCCAGGAGACCGACGAGTGGTGGACGGGGGACGCGACGTCTCATGGAGATCTCCTTTCGCCTGGTCAGGCTGCCCGTGACTGTTCGAGCGCGGCATCGAGGACGTCGAGGGCACGACTGAGTCCGTCGAGTGAGACCGGTGGTGCCGGGGGCTCACCTCGCGAGAGCGCACTTTGGATCGCGCTCGCGATAGCCGGGCCGCTGAGCTCCGCCGGGTGTACGACGTCCACGGCCTGCCAAGCCCGGTGCCGGTCGGCGCGCATCAACTGCTCCTGGCTCGGCCCGGGTCGTGGAACGAGTACCGCAGGGCGGCGATACGAGAGCACGTCGCAGACCGTGTTGTAGCCGGCCATCCCGACGACGCAGTCAGCTCTTGCGAGCTGCAGACGTAGTTCCGGTACAACGCGCCTGACCTCGACGCCGAAGCGGTCGCCTAGCCTGACGAGCCGTTCGTGTTCGGCGTCCGCCATCAGCGGACCGCTGACGGCGAGCCAGCGGCCGCCGAGCTCAGGGGCCAGGAGCTCTGCGGCGTTCAGGAACTGATCTAGGACGATGGAGCCGTCCGCACCGCCGCCGCTCGTCGCGAGCACGACCGGGCCGACAGAGCCTTCAGCGGTTTCGGGACGCTCGAGGCGGCCGAGGTAGCCGCAGTAATGAAGTGGAACCCCGGCTGCCGCGTCGAGCGCGTACTCGGCGAAATCGAGCACACCAGGATCTCCGTAGACGCAGACAGCCGCGTAGTGGCTGCGCAGGATGTCGTATACGCCGGTTTCCTGCCACAGGTGTCGTACGAAGCTCGGTTCGTCCACGATGTCGCGGAAGCCGGCGATAGGGCTCCCCCCTTGGCGCTGGAGCTCATCGAGGGCGGGCAGGAGCTCGCCGTACGGGCCGACGGGCATGAAGTCCGCCACGAGCAGGTCGGGCTCAAACTTGCGCACGGTCTCGCGCAGCGTCTCCGCGCGCATCTCGATCACCGTTTCGATAGGGAGGGGCAGGTCGCGCGGTTCCCAGTTGCGGTAGCGGTCGACCATCCGCAGCGCCGGCAGCTTCAGGTAGTCGATCCCGTCAGGAAAGTGGAACATGGAGGCGCCACGCGAGCCGGTTGCGAGAAGGATGGCGGTCTCAGGATGGCGACGTTGGTACGCCGTCGCGAGGTCGAGCTGCCGCTGGAGGTGGCCGACGCCGACGCCGTTGTGCGAGTAGAAGAGAAGCCGTCGCCGCGACCCGCCGGCTAACCGAGGCCGGCCACGCTCGCGCGCCCGCGGCGCACGTTCCTCCGCAAGGAGCCGACGGAAGTCCTCCGACGTGTGGAGCAGGTCGTCGTAGGTCCCGCGCTGCACGACCCGGCCGTCCTCGAGCATGACGAGCTCGTCCGCGGCTTGGATCAGACGCTGGTCGTGGGTGGCGATCACGACCGTCGTCTTCTTCTGGAGCAGTTCCTCGCGCAGGACGTTGACGATCTCTGCCTGCGTGGCTGCGTCTAGGCCGGTCGTGGGCTCATCGAGGAGCAAGATCGGCGTCCGCCGCACCAGTGCCCGGGCCAGGGCGATTC
>VAXA01000125.1 GCA_005883365.1 Actinomycetota bacterium | reverse complement strand
GACGTCGTTACCTTCCCCCGCGGGCCCGCAGGCGCAAAGGAGATCCGCAACGACGGCGACGAGGTCGCCCGCGTCGTGATCGTGTCGACGAATGCGGTGCCCGACGTCTCGGAGTATCCGGACGTCGGCAAGGTCGGCATGCGCATCGACGACGACGAGTGGAAGCTCTTCCGCCCCTCTGACGCGGTCGAGTACTACGACTGACGCATAGGGCGCGGCGACTCAGTAGCGGTCGATGTCGACGAGCCGCTGGTCGCTGATGCCGAAGTGGTGCGCGATCTCGTGGAAGACCGTGCGGCGCACGGCGAACCGCAGCCGCTTGGGATCGCCGCCGGACATGCGCTCGAGCGGGCCGCGGTAGATCGTGATCTTGTCGGGCAGCGCGCCGGCGTAGTACGGGCCGCGCCGGCCCCACGGGACGCCCTGGTAGAGGCCGAGCAGCGGCTGACCTGGAGGCGGCTCGTCCTCGACCGTCACCGCGACGTTCGACATGAGCGAGCTGATGTCGTCCGGCAGGTCGTCGAGCGCCTCGTCAACGAGCTGCTCGAAGGCGGCCGCCTCGTCGGCGCTCACGAACGTCGGGCCTCCGCCAGCACGTTGCCCTCCAGCAGGGCCTCCTCCAGCGGTGCGGCCATGGCTGCCTCGTGGATCGCGGCGTACTTGTCGTCGAGCTCCTGCTCCGCCGTCGCCTTCGCCTGCTCGAACAAGGCTCGCTCGACCGGCTGGATTAGCACGCCTGCGTCCACCTGCAGCCGGTCTGCGATGCCGGCGAGGTGTGCCGCGCGAGCGGCGTCGCCGTCGAGGAGGCAGATCTGCACGAACGACGCGAGCGCGTACGCCATCACTTCCTTGTAGCCGAGGTCAAACGTGAGCGCGACACACTGCTCGAGCCACTCGCGCGCCGGTCACCCAGCTTTCGCTGGATCGCGAGCGCCTCGGTCGTCACGGCGATCGCCTCTTCGAAGCGCTGCTCCTGCCCCGCGGCGTCTCAGAGGTTGGAGAGGGCGATTGCGAGACCCCGCGGCACGTCGAGCTCGCGGTAGCGCTCCACACTTTCCTCGAGCAGCGCTCGCGCGTTGGAGAGGTCACCGCGGACGGCCGCGACGGTACCGAGGTCACTGAGCGCGCGCGCCTCGCCCTCCACGTCGCCCTGCTCGAGCGCGAGCGCGAGCACCTCCCCGTAGAGCTCGTCGGCTCGTGCGAGCTCGCCGACGCGAAGCGCGGCGCCGGCTGCGAATGCGACCGCTGCGGCTCGCACCTCTGGCGCCGTAGCGCCGTCGGCGGCGAGCGCCTCGTCCGCCCACCGGAGCCCCTCGGCCCAATGCCCACGTACCTCCCAGAACGGTCGCAGCGCACTCACGAGCTGCAGCGCGAGTTCGACGTCCGCGTCGATCGCCCAGCCGAGCGCGGCGCGGATGTTGCTGTGCTCCGCCTCGAGCCGATCGAGCCACGGCACGGGATCCTCGCCGGCCAGGTTCGCGGCCTTCGTCGCCGCAGCGAGGTCTGCCAGCCACTCCGCGTGCCGTCGCCGGACCTCGGCGGCGCCGTCCTCCTCGAGCAGCTCCACTGCGAAATGGCGAATGGTCTCGAGCATCGCGAAGCGCGAATCGCGCCGTCGCAGGAGGTTGTTGTCGACGAGCGAGGCCAGGGTCTCGAGCGTCACCTCGCAGACGTGCTCGGCGGCCTCGAGCGTGCACCCGCCGGAGAAGACGCCGAGCCGGGCGAACGCGACGCGCTCCTCGGGCCCCAACAGGTCGTAGCTCCAGCGAATCGTCGCGGCGAGCGTCCGCTGGCGTGCCGGGGCGTCGCGCGGGCCGGTCGGGAGAAGGTGCGGCTCGCGTTCGAGCCGCTCGAGAAGCGCTGCGGGGGCGAGCAGCTTCGACCGGGCGGCGGCCAGCTCGATCGCCAGCGGCAGGCCGTCTAGACGGGCGCACACCCGCGCGATGTCGGGCGCAGTGACCGTGTCGAGCTCGAAATCGGGATCGACCGCACGCGCACGCGCTGCGAAGAGGCGCAGCACGTCGGTCTGGACGAGCGCCTCGAAGGGGAGGTCCGCATCCGGCGTGTCGAACGGCGGGACGGGATACTCGTGTTCGGCCGCGAGCCGGAGCGGGGCGCGGCTCGTCGCCAGCACCCACAGCCGTGGCGCCGCGGCGAGCAGGTCGCCGACGACCGGCGCCGCATCGAGCAGCTGCTCGAAGTTGTCCAGGACGAGCAGCAGCCGCCGCTCTCTGAGGCTCTCGCTCACGTCCTCGGCGAGCGGCCGCTCGCCGTCTCGCACGTCGAGCGCCTCGGCGATCGTGGAAACGAGCAGCTCCGGGCTCGAGACGGGCGCGAGGCTGATGAAGAGGGCCCCGTCCCGCAGCTCGGGCTCGAGCGCCTGCGCGACCGCGAGCCCGAGGCGTGTCTTCCCGGTTCCTCCGGGGCCCGTGAGCGTGACGAGCCGCGCCCCTTCGTCGCGGAACAGCGCACTGACGGCGGCCAGCTCGAGCCGG
>VAXA01000126.1 GCA_005883365.1 Actinomycetota bacterium | reverse complement strand
CGCCGCTGCCGACGGTTCGCGTCGTCGACCTGCGGCACGAGACCAGCTATCCGCTCTCCACGCCGCTTCTCGCCGAGCTGGGGCGGCTCGCGGAAGGAGGAGGCAAGGCGATCCTGCTGCTCAACCGGCGCGGTGTCGCGCCCGCGCTCCACTGCCGCGCCTGTGGGGCCACGCGCCGCTGCCCGAACTGCGACGTCGCCTTCACGCTGCATGGCGACGGGACGCTTCGCTGCCACCACTGCGGCGCCCGCGAGCCCGCCGGGGAGACGTGCCCCGCCTGCGGCTCGCCCGAGCTCGCGCGGATCGGAGCGGGGACGCAGCGGCTCGAGCGCGAGCTCGAGAAGCACGTCCCCGAGCTCGAGCGGATCCGGCTCGACGCGGACGCGGTCGCCAATCCCGAGCAGCTCCGGGACGCGCTCGAGCGCTTCGCGCGCGCCGAGCGCGCCGTCCTCGTGGGGACGCAGATGGTCGCGAAGGGCCACCACTTTCCCGGCGTCGAGCTCGCTGCGGTCGTCGATGCCGACACGGGGCTCGGCCTGCCCGACTTCCGCGCCGAGGAGCGGACGTTCCAGCTCCTCACCCAGCTCGCGGGCCGCAGCGGCCGCGACGCGCCGGGCCGCGTCCTCGTCCAGACGTTCCAGCCGGAGTCGCGCGCGGTCGAGCACGCCGCGCGGCACGACGTCGCCGGCTTCCTGGCCGGGGAGCTCGAGCGCCGCCGCGCCCTCGGCTACCCGCCCTTCCGGCACCTCGTCCGCGTCCTCGTCTCGGGGCCAGAGCTCGCCGACGCGACCCGCGCTCTCGAGGAGCTGAAGGCGGGACTGCCTGACTTCGTGCTGCTCGGCCCCGCGCCGTTGTTGCGGCTGCGCGGCCGCCACCGTGCCCAGCTCGTCGGCAAGACCGACCGGCCGCGGGCTCTCGCCTCCCGCGCAGCGGCGCTGCTCGCGGCGGCCGCGCCCGCGATGCGCCGCGCCGGCCTCACGGCTGTCGTGGACGTCGACCCCCAGTCGGTCTAGTCATACTTCCCGCGTGGCCGAAGTCGTTCGCACCGGCGGCTGCGTGTGCGGCGCCGTCCGGTACACGGTCCGCGGCGAGCCGTTCCACGTGGGGCGCTGCCACTGCGCCGACTGCCGGAAGAGGTCCGGCAGCACCTACACCGTCTACGGGCAGTGGCCGCGGGACGCCTTCGAATCGACCGGCGAGTACGCGACGTACGACAACGACAGCTTCTGCCCCCGTTGCGGCTCGCGCCTCTTCCTCCTCGACGAGGAAGGCGTCGAGCTGCAGCTTGGCTCACTCGACGACGCGCCGTTCGAGTTGCGCCCCGAGGCGGAGATCTGGATCAAGCGGCGCGAGCCGTGGCTCCACGAGATCGAAGGCGCGTCGCAGCATCGCGAGAACCGCCTCCAGAAGTAGCGTCAGTCGTCTGCCAGGCGCTGGAAGAGGAGGAAGTCCCGCCAGTTGTCGCCGATGCGC
Organism: Actinomycetota bacterium; assembly: GCA_005883365.1. Lineage (GTDB taxonomy): Bacteria > Actinomycetota > Thermoleophilia > Gaiellales > Gaiellaceae > Palsa-739. Next base: position 19,351 of record VAXA01000126.1, on the reverse strand, counting down.
AGGAAGCGGCGCGCGAGCCCGATGCGCTCGAAGCCGTTCTTCTCGAGCACCCGCTGCGACGGGACGTTGCCGACGAGCGTCGCCGCCTCGACGCGGTGCAGGTCGAGGTCGCCGAACGCGTAGGCGAGCACCTCGCCGACGGCGCCGGTCGCGAGTCCGCGGCCGTTGCGGGCTTGGTCGATCCAGTAGCCGATCGTGCCGCTCTGGAGACTTTCCCGGACAATGCTGAAGAGGTTGATCGTCCCGGCGATCGCGTCGCCGTCGAGGATCGCAAAGGGATGCGTCTCGTCTGCGAGCTGAAGCCCGAGCCGGTCGCGCTGTCCGTCAGCGGTGAAGAACTCCGGTGGCCTGACGGGCTCGAACGGGGCGAGGAAATCACGGTTCGCCGTGTAGAGCGCGGCGAGCTCCTCGCCGTCCTCCGGCCGCACGGGCCGGATCACGCCACAGCCACCGCGCGGTCGGGCGGAAACCGGCTCAGGATCCAGCGCGCGTCGAGCGGCTCGCGCACGTACGGCCGGCCGTTGACTCGGACGAAGTCGCGGGTGCGCGGATCCATCGGCAGCCGCGCCTCGGCCGGGAAGTTGCGGTTGTGGCGCTCGATCAGCTCGTTCACCTCGGCGAAGCTCCAGTTGCCGGCGAGCTCGCGCCAAGCGGCCGCGAACGCAGCCGCGTCCTCGTCCTCCTCAGCGAGCGTCCGCCACGCCTCCGCGAGCTGGCGCTCGTGCTGGTCGACGGCGTCCTCGATCGCCCGCAGCCGCCGCATCCAAACCGTCGGCCCGCTGAGCGCCCGCACCGCGGACTCGGCGTCGGGCCGGAAGTTCCGCACCCGCTGCCGGAGCGGCGTTCCGCGCACCGGGCTCGTCTCGAGATCGGCCTCGAGCGACTCGCGCGCGCGCCGCTCTAGCGGCGTCTCGGGCCGTGTCGCGCCCTGGCTCATGATCTCTTTCAACGTCCTGGGATCCACGTCCGCGAGGGTACAGTCCGGCGTCATGAGCGTAGGCTCGACGGAGCTCATCAAATAGCGGAAGCGTCGGCTTTGCCGACGCTGGGAGCGGAAATGGCGGAGATCGAGGGGCAGGTCAAGGACGAGCAGCTGAACCCCGAGCAGGAGGCTCGGCGACGGCTGGCGCTCGCGCAGATCCGCCAGTACCCGGACGCGGCGCTGAAGATGGCAGCCCGCCCGGTGGAGGCGTTCGACGACGACCTACGGCGGCTGGCCGACCGGATGAAGCAGCTCATGGCCGACGCCAACGGGATCGGGCTCGCCGCGACCCAGGTCGGCGTCCTGCAGCGGCTGTTCGTCTTCCAGATCGCCGAGGACGAGACCGTCGTGTTGGCGAACCCCGAGATCGTCGAGCGGAGCGAGGAGACGACCGTCGACGACGAGGGCTGCCTCTCGATCCAGGGCGTGCTCCTGCCGGTCGAGCGGCCGACGACCATCGCGATCGAGGGACGGGACGAGCACGGCGCCGAGGTGCGGTACGAGCTCGACGAGCCGTACTCCCGCGTGGCCCAGCACGAGACCGACCACCTCGACGGCGTCCTGATCCTCGACCGGACGACGCCCGAGGCGCGGCGCGAGGCGCTCGGAAGCCTGCGCCCGCGCATCGTCATCGGCTAGGCGGCCCGTGGCCGGGCGTCGGATCGCGGTCGCCGCGACCGGGCCGTTCGGGGCCGACGTGCTCGAGCGGCTCGCGGCGGAGCACGACGTCGTCCGGCTGCTGACGCGGCCCGACAAGCCGCGCGGGCGCGGCCGCCGCATCGCGCCGCCGCCGGCGAAGGAAGCCGCCGAGCGGCTCGGGATTCCGGTCGCGCAGCCTCAGCGGCTCGACGAGTCGGTGGAGCTCGGCGCCGACACGGTCGTCGTCTGCGGCTACGGCGTGCTGATCCCGAACGCGCTGCTCGAGCGAGCGTTATGGCTCAACGTCCACCCGTCGCTGCTGCCGCGCTGGCGCGGCGCCGCGCCGGTCGAGCGCGCGCTCATGGCGGGGGACGAGGAGACCGGCGTCACGATCCACCGAGCCGTCGAGGCGCTCGACGCGGGGCCGATCGCGGCGCGGCGCGCCTTCCCCGTGTCCCCGGAGGACGACGCCGGCGCGGTCTACGCGCGCGCAGCCGAGGTCAGCGCCGAGCTCCTGCGCGACGTGCTCGTGCAGGACGAGCCGCGCTTCGAGCCGCAGCCCGAGGAGGACGTCACGTACGCGGAGAAGATCGGGCCAGAGGATCGCGAGCTCGATCCTGACGCTCCGGCGCAGGAGCTCGTGAACCGCGTCCGCGCGCTCTCGCCGCACATCGGCGCGCGTCGCGGCGACCTGATCGTGTGGCGCGCGCGGGTCGGGGAGGACGGCTCGTTCGAGCCGCTCGAGGTGCAGCCCGCCGGCGGCCGCCGCATGGCATACGACGCCTATCTGCGGGGGCGCCGATGACCTGGTGGTACGCGGTCGTCGAGGCGGAGCACGAGCTCCAGAACCCAACGAGCGAGGAGAAGATCCGCCTGCTCGGCGAGCGTCTCGGGCTCGGCCCAGGCTCGCATGTGCTCGACGTCGCGTGTGGCCGCGGCGGTCCGGCGCTCGTGCTCGCACGGGAGTTCGGTTGCCGGCTCACGTGCGTCGAGCGCTCGCCGGAGTTCGTCGCCGGCGCACGCGAGCGCGTTGCGGCGGCGGGGCTCGAGGATCGGATCGAGCTCGTCGAGAGCGACGCGGCAACGTTCGAGCTCGGCCGCTACGACGCCGCGCTCTGCCTTGGCGCGACCTTCGTCTACGGCGGCCTCGTACCGACGCTCGAGCGGCTCTCGGCCGCTGCGCCGCTCGTCGCAGTTGGCGAGCCGTACTGGCGTACCTGGCCGCCGCCGCCGGAGGCGGAGCGGGAAGGGGAGGAGTGGCTCTTGCTCCACCCGACCATCGAGCGGGCCGAGTCAGCCGGGGTGCGCGTCGTCTCCCTGATCGCCTCCTCCGAGGACGACTGGGATCGCTACGAGTCCCTGCGTTGGCAGACGCTCGACAGCTGGCTCGCGGCGAACCCTGAGCATCCGCAGGCGGAGGAGTTTCGCGCGCGGGGCGCAGCCAACCGCGACCGCTACCTGCGCTCGCAGCGTGCGTCGCTGGGCTGGGCGATCCTCGTCTGCCGCTCGTGATCGGGGAGGTCGTCGCGGCGTTCATGCACGGCTGGCCAGGGCCGTGGACCGAGGACGATCTATTCGGCACGCACGACCCGGAGGCGGTCGGCCAAGCATTCGCCGCCTTCTGCCTCGCCGAGCTCGGGTCGCCGGTCGCTGCTCCGCTCTTCTACGAGGCCAGCGTGGGTTGTGTGGCTGGTCTCGAGCTTGCCGACGGTCGGCGCGTCGCCGTAAAGGCGCAGTCTCTGGCGAGCTCGCCAGAGTACCTCGAGGCCGCGACACACATCCAAGAGGCACTTGTCGAACGCGGCTTCCCTGCCCCGGGCGTGATCCTCGGGCCTCGACCGCTCGGCCGGACGTTCGCGACGGTCGACGAGCTCATCGACGAGGGCGACTACCGCGACGCGCACGAGCCGACGGTCCGCGCAGCACTGGCCGAGGCACTCGCACGGCTGGTCGGGCTTGCCGCGGACTTTCCCCGCGACGCCCTTGCGCGCGAAGAGCAGACCTTTGGCGACGGTCTGTGGCCCAGACCGCACCACCGGATGTTCGATTTCGAGGCCACGCAAGTCGGCACGGAGTGGATCGACGAGCTCGCCGCCCGCGCGAAGGAACTGCTCGGCGCGCCCGCCGAGTTCGTGATCGGCCACACGGACTGGACAGTCAAGCACTGCCGCTTCGTCGGAGACGAGCTGCGCGTGGTCTACGACTGGGACAGCCTCGGTCTGATGCACGAGCCCGAGCTCGTCGGGCACGCGGCCGCGCACTTCACGACGACCTGGCGGCTCGAGGTTCCGCTCATCCCATCGCCCGACGAGGCGCGCGCCTTCGTCGCTGAGTACGAGCATCGGCGCGGACGGCAGTTCGACGTAGCGGAACGCGTGCGGCTCGGAGCCCGGGCCGTGTACAGCCTGGCGTATGGCGCGCGCTGCGAGGCCTGCGGGGACCCCGCCGCGACGAGCTTCCGTCCAGGCAGTCAGCGGGACGGCCTGGTGCGGTGGGCTGAGGAGTACTTTCGGCTGTGAGCGTCTCACCGGCCCGCCGGGCGGCGTACGAGGTGCTCCTGCGCGTATTCGAGCAGGACGCGTACGCCGACCGCGCCTTTCGGAGTGCCGCCGAAGATCTCGACGAGCGAGAGCGGGCGTTCGCGCAGCGGCTCGCGTACGGCTCCGTCCAGCGGGTGCGGACGCTCGACCACGCGATCGAGACGCTCGGGCGGCGGCCGGTGCGGAAGCTCGACGCGCCGGTGCGCGCAGCGCTTCGGCTCGGCACGTACCAGCTCGGCTACACCGACACCGCACCGCACGCGGCGGTGAACGAATCGGTCGAGCTCGTGCGCCGCGCCGGGCTCGAGCGGGCGGTCCCGTTCACGAACGCCGTCATGCGGCGGCTCTCCGACGGGATCCGGCCGCTCCTCGACTCGTTGCCGGACGGACCGCTCAAGGAGTCGTACCCCGACTGGATCCACGACGTCTTCGTGCGCGTACTCGGGGAGGAGGGCGCGCTCGCCCTCATGCGCGCGATGAACGAGCCGCTCGAGACCGTCGTCCGCCTCGTGCGCGGCGAGCCTCCCGCCGGGGCCGAGGCGACGGACGTGCCCGGCGCCTACCGCGTCGCGCGCGTGGACGAGGTGCTCGTCGCGGAAGGGCGGACCTGGCCGCAGAGCCGCGGCTCACAGCTCGCCGGGCTCTGCGTCGGCTCGCGCGACGGCGACCACGTGCTCGACCTCTGCGCCGCGCCGGGCGGCAAGACCGGTCAGCTGCGCGGCGAGGTGACGGCGGTCGAGATCGACCCTGCCCGCGCACGCGAGCTGCGCGAGAACCTCGCGGCGATGGGCCGCGACGACGTCGCGGTCGTCGAGGCGGACGGGACGGACCTGCCGCCGGAGCTCAACGGCTTCGACCACGCACTCGTCGACGCGCCCTGCTCGGGCCTCGGCGTTCTCGCGCAGCGTCCGGACCTGCGCTGGCGCGCGACGCCGCTCCCGGAGCTGCAGCTTGCGCTCATCCGCTCCGCTGCCGGGCGGGTGCGGCGCGGCGGCTCGATCGTCTACTCCGTTTGCACGCCGAATCCGGACGAATGCGAGGCGATCGTCGAGGCGAGCGGGCTGCGCGTCCTGCCACTCGGACAGACGTGGCCGGCGTTCGCCCATCCTTCGCGGCCGGAGTTCCTCCTCACGCTGCCGCACGTCCACGGCACGACCGGCTTCTTCGTCGCGCGCCTCGCGGTCGACTGACGCCTCACTTCCGCGGGGTCCCTCCTCACGCTGCCACGCTTCCCCGCACGAGCAGGGATTTCGTCCGCCTTCCCTCCGCTACGGACACGTCACGTCGAGACACGACCGGAACCAGGTTCCGGACGTGGCCAGTCGCGCATGGCTGCCGCCGGTCTGGACTGCGTACGATCGCGGCGCAATGGCCTGGCGGGAATGGATCGGGACGGTCGAGGTCGAGCCGTCGCTCTATGCGGCGGACTTCGCGCGGCTCGGCGCGCAGATCGACGAGCTGCTCGGCGCCGGCTGCCGCGTCTTCCACTTCGACGTCGGCGACGGACACTTCGTCGAGCCCATCACGATCGGGCCCGTCGTCCTCGCCTCGATCGCGCCGCTCGTACACCAGGCCGGCGGCGTGCTCGACTGCCATCTGATGGTGGACAACCCCCTGCGCCACTTCCCGCAGATCGCGCGCGCGGGCGGAGACAGCGCCACCTTCCACTACGAGGTCGTCGACGACGTGGCCGGCACGATCGCCGCCGCGCGGGAGCACGGGCTCCAGGTCGGCGTCGCCTTCAACCCCGAGAGCGAGCCGGTGGACGTGGCGTCCGCGGCGGCCGACGCCGACCTCGTCCTCTGCATGAGCATCCATCCCGGCTACAGCGGCCAGAAGTTCATGCCGGACGCGGTCGACCGGATCCGGAGGCTGCGCGCGGCCCTCCCCGAGCGCGTCAACGTCCAGGTCGACGGCGGGATCGACCACGAGACCATCGGCGCCGCGCACGCGGCCGGTGCGAACCTCCTCGTCGCCGGCTCGGCGATCTTCGGAGGTGAGGATCTGCCGGACGCGTACCGCAGCCTCGTCCAGGCCGTGACGTGAATCTGTTCGAGCGCGCGATCGAGCTCGCCGAGCGCGGGCGGGGCAAGACCGGCGACCATCCCCTCGTCGGCGCCGTCGTCGTGCGCGACGGAGAGGTCGTGGGAGAGGGCTGGTACGAGTACGAGGGCGTCCGCCACGCCGAGGTGATCGCGCTCGAGCAGGCCGACGACGCGGCGCGCGGCGCAACGCTTTACGTGACCCTCGAGCCGTGCTCCCATCACGGGAGGACGCCTCCATGCGCCGACGCCGTCGTCGCCGCCGGAGTCGCGCGCGTCGTCGTCGGCGCGCGCGATCCGAACCCGCTCGTCGACGGTCGCGGCCTCGAGCGCCTCCGCGGCGCGGGGATCGAGGTCGAGCTCCTCGACGACCTTGCCGCGCGCAGGCAGAACGAGGCGTGGCGCGTCTGGAAGTCGCTTGAGCGTCCGTTCGTCACGTACAAGGCGGCGCTGACGCTCGACGGCAGCGTCGCCGTGCCCGGCCGCCGCTGGGTGTCGGGCGAGGAGTCGCGGCGGAGGGTGCACGAGCTGCGCGCGGCCTCCGACGCCGTCGCGGTCGGGATGGGCACGGTGCGGGCGGATGCTCCGCGCCTCGACGCCCGCGAGGTGGGAGCCGTGCGGCAGCCTCGGCGACTCGCTTTCGGGCACGGCCCGCTGCCGGAAGGGTCCGAGCTCGAGCTGCGCGGCGGCCCGCTCGAGGAGGAGGTGCGCGCGCTTGCTGCCGAAGGCGTCCAGTCACTCCTGCTCGAGGGTGGCCCTACGCTGGCGACGGCGTTCCTCGACGCAGGCTTCGTCGACAAGCTGCTTTTCTTCATCGCCCCCGTCCTCGCCGGCGGGGGCCCTCGCGTACTCGGCGACCTCGACACGCCGCTCGAGCTCCTCCACCTGCGCGCCGAGCCCTCGGGCGAAGACGTGCTCGTCGAGGGTTACCTACACGAGCCTTGAACGCTCCGCCGAGGAGACTCGCCGCCGTCGGATGTCGCGCCCACACCGGCTGGGCTGCGCTCGTCGTCATCGCCGGCGACGCTGCACACCTGGACGTGGTCGCTCGACACCGCATCGAGCTCGCCGACCCGGCTGGCGGCGTCCCGCGCGCCGTGTACCAGCGTTCCCGCGGACTGCAACTGGCCGAGGCTGCGGCACGAGTCACCACTGCTGAAGGGATCGCAACGGAACGCGCGGCCGCCGCGCTCGGAAGCGCGATACGGCAGGCCGGCGACGCCGGCCTGCTCGTGCGCCGCTGCGGGGTGGTCGTCGGCAACCTCTCGGCTGCCGTCCCGCTCGAGTCGATCCTTGCGTCGCATGCTCTCGCGCACGCGGCCGAGGGCCGCCTGTACCAGGAGGCGTTGCTCGACGGTGCGCAGGCCTCTGGGCTCGACCCGATCGCCGTCGCGCGCGCGTCGATTTGGGACGAAGCATGCTGGTCGCTCGGCGTCTCAGTGGAAGAGCTGAAGCGGCGCATCGGCGACCTGCGGCGCGAGGTCGGAGCTCCGTGGGCGGAGGACCAGAAGCTCGCCGCACTCGCGGCACTCCTCGCGCTCGCGGCCCCGGCCTGAGTCGGCCAAAGCCCTCCGACTACGCTAACCGCATGTTCACCGGCATCGTCCGCGAGCTGGGAACCGTCGTCGCCTTCGAGGGCTCGAGGCTCGTCGTCACCGCGCCCGAGACGACGTCGGGCGTCGCCATCGGCGATTCCGTGTCGGTCGCCGGCGTCTGCCTCACCGTTGTCGAGAGGGAGGACGAGCGGCTCGCGTTCGACGTCGTCCCCGAGACGCTCGCGCGGACGGCGCTCGGCCGGCTCGAGCCGGGTGGCGCTCTGAACCTCGAGCCGTCGCTGCGCGTGGGCGACCCGCTCGGCGGCCACGTCGTGCAGGGCCACGTCGACGCCGTCGGCCGGGTACGTTCCGTCGCACCCGAAGGAGGCGGCCGTCGCGTGTGGATCGACGCGCCCGCGCCGGTCCTCGGCTCCTCCATCGAGAAGGGCTCGATCGCGGTCGACGGCGTCTCGCTGACGATTGCCGCGCTCGATGCCCGGGGCTTCGAGGTCGCGCTGATCCCACACACACTCGAGATGACGACCCTCGGCGGCCTCGAGGCGGGCGACGCGGTCAACCTCGAAGCCGACGTGCTTGGCAAGGTCGTCGAGCGGCTCGTCGCGGCGAGGTTGCCGTGAGCTCGACGGTCACGCCCTTCGCATCGATCGACGAAGCCGTCGAGGACATCCGGAACGGGAAGATGGTGGTCGTCGTCGACGATCCCGAGCGCGAGAACGAGGGCGACCTCGTCATCGCGGCGCAGTTCGCTACGGCCGACGCCGTCAACTTCATGGCGACGCACGCGCGCGGCCTGATCTGCCTCTGCCTGACGAGCGACCGTTGCGAGCAGCTCGGCCTCCAGCCCATGACGCAGCGGAACGAGGCGCGCCTCGGCACCGCGTTCACCGTCTCGGTCGAAGCGCGCGAAGGGGTGACGACCGGCATCTCGGCGGCCGATCGCGCACACACGATCCACGTCGCGATCGATCCCGCATCGACGCCGCACGACCTCGTCCAGCCCGGCCACGTTTTTCCGCTGCGCGCGCGCGACGGCGGGGTCCTCGTCCGCTCCGGCCAGACGGAGGCGGCGGTCGACCTCGCCCGGCTCGCGGGTCTCGTGCCGGCTGGCGTGGTGTGCGAGATCATGAACGAGGACGGGACGATGGCCCGCGTCCCCGATCTCGTGCCGTACTGCGAGCGGCACGGGCTGCGGATGATCACCGTCGCCGACCTGATCGAGTACCGGCGGCGGACGGAGAAGCTCGTCGAGCGGGTCGTCTCCGTGCGCCTGCCGACGGAGTACGGCTTCTTCACCGCGACCGCGTTCCGCGAGACGCTCACCGGGCGCGAGCACCTCGCGCTCGTCATGGGCGAGGTCGGTGAGGACGTGCTCGTCCGCGTCCACTCGGAGTGCCTCACCGGTGACGTCTTCCACTCGCTCCGCTGCGACTGCGGCGAGCAGCTCGAAGCCGCACTCGCCGCGATCGCGGCCGAGGGCCGCGGCGTCCTCCTCTACATGGCGCAGGAGGGGCGCGGCATCGGCCTCCTCAACAAGCTGAGGGCGTACGAGCTGCAGGAGCAGGGGCTCGACACGGTCGACGCGAACCTCGCGCTCGGCTTCGCCGCCGACGAGCGGGAATGGGGGATCGGCAACCAGATCCTCGCCGAACTCGGCATCACGACGATGCGGTTGCTCACGAACAATCCCAAGAAGGTCTCGGGTGTCGAGGCCTACGGGTTGAGGGTGACCGAGCAGGTGCCGATCGAGGTGCCGCCTCACCCGGAGAACGTTCGCTATCTGGCCGCCAAGCGGGATAAGCTCGGACACAAGCTGCACCACCAGGATCTGAAGTTCGAGCCGGAGGGCGAATGAGTTCAGGAGGGTTCTGGCCGGGCGAGTCGCCCCCGGCTGCCGAGCAGGAGGACGCGCAGAACGGCGTGGCTCCGGTCGCGGAGCCGCTCGGGTGGCCGCAGCCGCGCGAGCAGGAGCCGCAGGAAGAGGAATCCAAGCCTGAGGCCGAGCCTGACGCGGAGGCGACGGTCGAGCCCGAGCCCGAACCTGAGTCCGAACCTGAGCCCGAAGCCGAGGAGGAGGAGCCGGAGGTCGCGCCCGCGGGACACATTCCCGGCGAGCTCGACATCCCGGACGGAGTCGCCGTCCTCGAGGGATCCCCCTCGGGAGCCGACCGCACGGTCGGCGTCGTCGTCTCCCGCTTCAACGGCGAGATCTCGAACCGGCTCCTCGAGTCGGCGCTCGAAGCGCTCGCGGCGGCCGGCGTTCCCGAGGAGCGGGTCACCGTGATGCCGGTGCCGGGCGCGTTCGAGCTCCCGATCGGCGCGATGGCGCTCGCGAAGACGCGCCGCTACTCGTGCGTCGTCGCCCTCGGCTGCGTGGTGCGCGGGGAGACAGCCCACTTCGAGTACGTGGCGGGCGAGGCGGCGTCGGGCCTCCAGCTCGCCGGCCTCGAGACGGGCGTGCCCGTCGCGTTCGGCGTGCTGACGGTGGACACGGCCGAGCAGGCGGAGGCCCGCGTCGACAAGGGCGCAGACGCGGCGCGCGCCGCCCTCGAGATGGCCGACCTCTTTTCGCAGGTCCGCGAGCAAGCCCGCGGATAGCGAGCGGGCCTCCCTTCGAGGGCGAAGCGGCCGTAATGAGATGCGTCCTCAGCGAACCCGTCTCGGTGCCAGGCACCAGGACGTGGCTCGAGGGAACAGGTGCGCGTCGAGAACGCGACCATTTGCTGCCGAATCCCAGGTCGATAGGTCCGTCGCCGACACGTCCCGGTGCCTGGCACCAGGACGTGTCCTGCCGGGCCGAGCCGCGCACCTCCTCGGCTACACTCCGCCGCCGATGTCGAAGGTCTGCGCTATCTGCGGCAAGAAGCCCGGCTTCGGTAACCACCGGAGCCATTCGATGGTGGCGACGAAGCGGCGCTTCGACCCGAACCTGCAGCGCGTCCGCGTCGTGCTCGGCGGGAAGGCGACGCGCGCGTACGTCTGCACGCGCTGCCTCAAGGCCGGCAAGGTCCAGAAGGCCCTCTAGTCAGCTCCGCCCGAGCGAGCGCGCCCGCCCGTGGCCGGGCGCGAAGGGGTCGGGGCGGCGGTTCTCCGGAACCTTGATCGCCGAGCGGCCGCCGGCGCCGGACAGCGGCTCGTCGTCGAAGCGAGGGATCACGTGGAGGTGCGCGTGCGGCGTCTCCTGGCCTCCCGCGGGCGTGCAGTTCCAGATCAGCGTGTAGCCATCCGGCGCCAGCCGCTCGTCCCAGGCGGCCTTCGCCTGCAGGAGGAGCTCGTGCGTCGCCGCCCACTGCTCCGCCGTGAAGTCGAACGGAGAACCGCGGTGCTCGATGGGAACGATGACCCCGCAGCCGGGGAGGATGTCCGGCGGGTCGCGCGCGTCCCGCGTCGAGGCATAGACGCAGTGCTCGTTCTCGAGATAGACCTCCGCCTCGCTCCGGAGAAGCTCGCGGTCGCAGAAGACGCAGGCGTCAGCCATCGTCTTGCTTGGGCACGTCATAGATGAGCCAGAGCCGATCGCCCGTCTGCGAACCAGTTGGGGCTTGCGCGGTGATCTGCCCCAACTCGGGGTACTCGGCGACCTCGGGCGTCTGCCAGGACGAGGCCATCAGGTAGCGGCAGCGTCCGTCGCCCTCGATGCGGAAGCCGTGCGCGCCGACAGGCCCGACCGGGAAGATCACGACCTCGCCGTGCCGCACGTGCCGCTCGCCGTCCTCGGTTTTCATCGTCATCTCGCCGTCGAGGACCACGAGCATCTCCTCGGAGGCGTGGTGGAAGTGGTACGGGACGAAGTTGCCCGGCCCGAGCTCGTACACGGTAGCCCCGAGCCGCTCGGCGTACGGCAGCCGCTTTGCGTTCCCCCCGCCGCCCGACCAGTCCTCGCCCTCGTCCCACTCGTCCGTCCAGATGTTGTCGTCACTCATGCGGTCGATTCTGACGCCGGCTCTGGCACGCTGCGGAACGTGCACCTCGTCGAGCGCTTCCGCGAGTGGCGGATCGACCGGATGACCGACCGGATCGCCAGGAGGCCGCGCGGCCGCAAGGCCCGTGAGACGTACGGGGCCGAGGACGCGCACTCGTTCCTTTGGGAGCCCGTACTCGACGCGCTCGCGCTCGGCCCCGACGACCGGCTGCTCGACGTCGGCTGCGGCGGCGGCGCCTTCCTTGCGCGCGCACGCGAGAGCGGCTGCGCGATTGCCGGTCTCGATCACAGCCGCGACATGGTGCGGCTGGCGCGCGCCAAGACCGGCGCGCGGGTCGAGCTCGCAGAGGCGACCGCCATGCCGTTCGCGGCCGGCGAGTTCACGGCCGTCTCCTGCCTCGTCGCGTTCTTCTTCTTCGCCGATCCGGTCGCGGCGCTGCGGGAGATGCTGCGAGTCCTCGACCCTGAGCGAGGCCGGGTTGCCGTGATGACGACGGCGCCGGAAGCCAAGGGAACGCGTGCCGCGCCGTATCCGCTCGCGAGCCGCGGCCACTTCCATACCGACGACGAGCTCGTCGCGTTCGCTTCCGAGGCCGGCTTCCGAGGGGCGCGGATGGCCCACCGCGACGAGTGGTCGCAGCTCCTCGTCGCGCAACCATAGGTCGCAGCCGCCGGTCCAACACCCACGATGGAAGCGGGGCAAGCGCTCTCCTCGCGGCTGGGTCGGATCACGATCTCGAGCGAGGCGATCGCCCAGATCGTCGCCGAGACCGCCGCAGAGTGCTACGGCGTAGTCGGCATGAAGGGCTCGCTGCGCGGGCAGCTCGCCCGAGCCCGCGGCCGCCCGCGCGGGATCGAGATCGGACGGGACGGCGGCGAGGTGACCGTCGACCTCCACGTCGTGGTCGAGTACGGCCTCAACCTCGCCGAGGTCGCCTCGAGCGTCAGCAATCGCGTCGCCTACGAGGTCGAGCGGCTGACCGGGCTGTCGGTCCGTGCGGTCGAGGTGCACGTCGAGGACGTGCGAACCGGGGGGAAGTGAGCGCCGAGGGAGACCTCGAGCTGGTGCGCGGGCTCGTCGGCGCGGCCCTCGCCTCGCTCGAGGCGAGCCGCAGCCGCATCGACGACCTCAACGTCTATCCCGTTCCCGACGGCGACACCGGCACCAACCTCACGCTGACCGTGCGTGCCGTCGCGGAGACGGTCGCTTCGGCGGAGGCGGGCGATCGGCCCGCGCTCGCGCACGCCGTCGCCCGGTCGGCGCTGATGGGAGCCCGCGGCAACTCCGGCGTGATCCTCTCCCAGATCGTGCGGGGCGTCGCCGACGTCCTCGCCGAAGCGACGAATGGGATCGGCCCGCCTCTCGCCGCCCGCGCGCTGCGCGGAGCCTCCGACGCCGCCTACCGGGCCGTCCGTCGGCCGGTCGAGGGGACGATGCTGTCCGTCATCCGCGAGCTCGCGGAGGAAGCGGAGCGGCGAGCCGTCGAGCCCCAGCCGCTCGGCGACCTGCTCGTCGAGCTCGTACGCCACGGGGATGAGGCGGTCGCCCGCACGCCCGAGCAGCTCGACGTCCTCCGAGAGGCGGGCGTGGTCGACGCAGGCGGTGCGGGGCTCGTCGAGCTCCTCCGAGGACTCGCCGGCGCCGTCACCGGCGAAACCGTATCGGCAGCGCCCGCGGCTGTCGCGTCGCCGGGCCCCGACGCCATCCACCTCGAGCAGTCCCGCTACCGCTACTGCACCGTCTTCGTGGTCGAGGGGGACGCGCTCGATCGCGACGAGCTCGAGGCGCAGCTCGACGCCTTCGGCGACTCGCTCGTCGTGGTCGGCGACGAGGCGGCGCTCAAGGTGCACGTCCACACCGACGACCCGGGCGCCGCACTCTCCCTCGGCACGGCGGTGGGCACGATCGAGGGCGTCGAGATCGCCAACATGCACGAGCAGCAGGAGCAGCGAAAGCGGCGTCTCTCGCTCGTCCCGTCCACGCGAGCGAAAAGTGGCGTCGTCGCCGTCGTCGCGGGGGAGGGCAACAGGCGTCTCTTCGAGACGCTCGCCGAGCCGGTCGGGACAATCCGGGTCGTGGCGGGCGGGCAGATCGCGAACCCGTCGACGGCGGAGCTCGTTGCCGCGCTGGAGGCGCTCGAGGCCGACGAGGCGATCATCCTGCCCAACAACCCGAACGTGCGGCTCGCCGCCGAGCATGCCGCGGAGCAGCTCGAGTGGCGGCCCGCCGAGATCGTGCCGACGGAGTCGATTCCCGCCGGGCTCGCCGCGCTCGTCGCCTACGACGGCACGCGCGGGGCCGCCGAGAACGCCGCCGAGATGGCGGGCGCGGCCGCCGCCGTCGCGACGGGCGAGGTCACGCGCGCCTCGCGCGACGTCGAGCTGAACGGGCTGGCGATCCGGAGCGGCGACTGGCTCGGCCTCGCGGACGGCGAGGCGGTGGCCGGCGGAGACGATTTCGCCGACGTCACGTTCGGCGTGGTCACGCGCCTGCTCGCGCAGCCGCGCGCGCTGCTGACCCTCCTCACGGGCGCCGAGCCGCCGCCACTCGACGGGCTCCTCGAACGGCTCGCGGCGGCGTATCCGGAGCTGGAGGTCGAGGTGCACGAGGGCGGGCAGCCGCACTACCCTCTCTTGCTCGGCGCGGAATAGGCTTGCAACGGATGGGGCCCGTGCGGATTGTGCTCGTCGAGGACAACGACGTCTTCCGCGATGCCCTGGAGCTTCTCCTCGGGATGCGGCCCGACGTCCAGGTGGTCGCCTCGGTCGGCGACGGCGCGGCCGCGGTCTCCGCGGCGGTCGAGCACCACCCGGACGTCGTGCTGATGGACTACCGCCTGCCCGCGCTCGACGGGATCCAGGCGACGGCCCAGGTGGTCGCGGCGCTGCCCGACGTCGCGGTCGTCGCCCTGACCGCCTCCGCGGACGCTGCGGAGCGCGAGGCATTGATCGAAGCGGGAGCGGTCGCGTGTCTGGCCAAGGACCAGGAGCTCGACGAGATCGTCGCCGCCATCCTGCACGCCGCTGCAGCCACCGCCGAGTGAGGCTCACCAGCGCGAACACGGCGATCGTCCTCGATTCCACCGCCGACCTGCCGGACGCCGCCGACCGTTTCGCGAGCTGGCGCGTCGTCCCGCTCTACGTCCGCTTCGGCGACGAGAGCCTGCGCGACGGCGTCGACATCGACGCGGCCGAGTTCTACGAGAGGCTGCGCGCTGAGAGCGTCTTCCCGACGACGTCGCAGCCGACGCCCGGCGACTTCCTCGCCTGCTACCGGGAGCTCGGCGCGTATGAGCGGATCCTCTCGCTGCACGTCTCGGCGCGTGTCTCCGGCACCTTTGCAAGCGCGGAGGCCGCCGCGTCCGAGCTGGGCGACGGGCGCGTGCGGGCGATCGACACCGAGACCGCGTCGGCGGCGATCGGGATGCTCGCGCTCGCGATCCAGCGGCGGCTCGAGCGTGGCACGAGCGACGAGGAGGTGGACGCCTTCGTCGAGCGCTACCGGCGGGAGCGGGGCCTCCTGTTCACGGTCGACACGCTCGAGTTCCTCGCCCGCGGCGGCCGCATCGGCAAGGCGGCCGCGTTTGCCGGCACCCTTCTGCACGTCAAGCCGATCCTCTCGATCCGCGACGGCGAGGTCGTGCCGGTGAAGCGCGTGCGCGGGGAGCGGAAGGCGTTCGCGGAGCTCGCCGCGGCGCTCGAGACGGAGACGCGGGACGAGCCGTCGTTCCGGCTGGCCGTGGCGCACGCGGCTGCGCCGGAGCGGGCCGCCGAGCTCGAGGCGCTCGTCGGCGAGCGGCGGCCGCATGCCGAGCTCGAGTTGGTCGTCACGCTCGGCGCCGTGATCGGCGCCCACGCCGGCCCCGGCACGCTCGCGCTCTTCTGGTTCCGGGATGACGAGTAGCCGGATCTGGATCGGCGGCGGAACGGGCGCGGGCAAGTCGACCACGGCCCGGGCACTCGCCGTGCGGCACGCGCTGCGGCGGTTCGCCATCGACAGCTTCTGGTACGCGTACGACGCCCGCTGGGCGCAGCCGCGTAAGTCACCCGACGAGCAGTGGCTCGAGACGCCGCCCGCGGTGCAAGCGACCGAGTTCGAGGAGACCTCGCGGCGGATGATGCGCTTCGCGCTCGACGACCTCGCCGTGCTCCCCGACGCGCCGACCGTGGTCGAGGGCCCGCAGATCCTCCCCGACCTCGTGCCGCAGGGCGACCAGGCCGTCTTTCTCGACCCGACGCCGGAGTGGCAGCGAACCGTCCTCCTGCCACGCCCGATGCCGTCGAGCGATCCCGCGCGCGCCCTCGACGCGCGGCTCGTCAAGGACCGGCTCTACGCCCACCGCGTCGCCGCGCTCGCGCGGGAGCGGGGGTTCCCCGTGCTCGTGATGGACGGATCCCGCGACCTCGTGGCCGACGTCGAGTCCCTGCTCGAGATCCCGGACGGCACGGCCGATCTGCGAGCCGTCCGCCGCTGGGAGAACGAGGCCGTGGCCTCGAACCTCCGGGCGTGGCTTGCCTCGCCGGAGGCGCCGTGGGAGCACCACGGGTTCCCCTTCGCGTGCGAGTGCGGTCGGCGCGGCTGCGGCGACACGGTGCAGCTCACGATCGAGGAGTTCGACACGACGCCGCAGGTGCTCGCCCACGCCTGACGTCCGATCCGCGCGGGATACTCCGTGAGCCCGGTGGCGCGAACGCAGACGATGACAACCGCCCGTCGATTGACGGCCTTCCCAGGTCTGGACCCGCCCAGGGCCTGGCCGCAGACGCCGCGTGCTCTCATGCCTGACCGCCTCGACCTCGGCCTCGACTCGCTCCAGGGCGTCGCCGCGACGACGCAGCGGAAGCTCGGCAAGCTCGGACTCACGACGGTGGGCGACGTGCTCGCGCACCGGCCGCGGCGGTACGAGACAGCCGCCGACGAGGTGGCCATCGCGGCGCTGCGCCAGGGAGAGGAGGTCGTCGTCACCGGCCGCGTGCTCAACGTCGAGAAGCGACCGATGCGCGGGCGGCGGCGGACGCGGATCGTCGCGCGGGTCGACGACGGCACGGCCACAGTCAGTGTCACGTGGTTCAACCAGCCGTGGCTCGCCGACAAGCTGAAGCCCGGAACAGAGGTCCGGCTGCGCGGAAAGCTCGGCCGCTTCGGTTTCGAGCCCCGCTCCTACGATCTCGGTGAAGCGCGCGCCACAGCGGACTTCGCTCCCGTCTATCCGGCTGCGGAGGAGATCGCCGCCGCGACGGTGCGGCGCGTGGTGGACGCCGCGCTGCCGCTCGCGCAGCACGTTCCGGATCCGCTGCCCGCCGAGCTGCGCGAGCGCGAGGGGCTGGGGCTGAAGCGGGACGCGCTCGCCGCGGTGCACCGTCCGCGCGACCTCCACGAGGCGGAGACCGGGCGTAAGCGGCTCGCCTTCGAGGAGCTGCTCGTCCTCCAGGTCGGCATCGCGCGGCGCGCGGCGGAACGGGAGCAGACGCTCGCGCCGGCGCTCGGCGAGCCGGGGGATCTCATCCGCCGTTACCGCGAGGCGCTGCCGTTTGCGCTCACGCCGTACCAGGAGCAGGCGATCCGCCAGGTCGACGGGGACCTTGCGCGCACCGTCCCGATGCAGCGGCTCCTGCAGGGGGACGTCGGCTCCGGCAAGACGGTCGTCGCGCTCTACGCGCTGCTGCGCGCGGTCGAGAGCGAGCGGCAGGGCGCCCTCATGGCGCCGACCGAGACGCTCGCCGAGCAGCACTTCCTCACGATCGCGGACCTGTGCTTCGAGCTGGGCGTCCGCTGCGCGCTCCTCACGAGCTCCTCTGGCAAGCGCGAGCGGGAGGCGGCGGTGGGCGCCGACGTCGTCGTCGGGACGCACGCGCTGATCCAGGAAGGATTCGAGCTCCGCGACCTGGGCGTTGCGGTCGTCGACGAACAGCACCGCTTCGGCGTCGAGCAGCGCTCGGCCCTCGTCGCGGGACGCGCTCCGCACGTCCTGCACATGACCGCGACGCCGATCCCGCGCACGCTCGCGCTCACGGTCTACGGCGACCTCGCGGTCTCGGAGATCGCCAAGCCGCCCGCTTCGCGCAAGCCCGTGATCACTAGCTGGATCACCGAGGATCGCGCCTCCGAGGCGTACACGCGGTTGACGCGGCTGCTCCGGGAGGGCCGGCAGGCGTACGTCGTCTGTCCGCTGATCGAGGCATCGGAGACCTCGCTCGCGCGGGCGGCGGAGGAGGAGGCCGAGCGGCTGCGGCGTGCCGAGCTGCGCGACTTCCGCGTCGGCTGCCTCCACGGCCGGCTCAAGGCCGCCGAGCGGCGCGACCTGATGGCGCGGTTCAAGGCGCGCGAGCTCGACGTGCTCGTGGCGACGACGGTGATCGAGGTCGGGGTCGACGTCGCGAACGCGACGGTGATGATCGTCCAGGAGGCCGACCGCTTCGGGCTCGCGCAGCTCCACCAGCTCCGCGGGCGGGTCGGGCGAGGCGCCGAGCAGTCGTACTGCCTGCTCGTCTCGCGGGCCAAGGAGGAGCTGACCGAGTCCGCGCACGCGCGGCTACAGGCGCTCGTCGAGACGACCGACGGGTTCGAGCTCGCGGAGGTCGACCTTGAGCTGCGCGGCGGCGGGGCGCTGCTCGGCACGCGGCAGTCCGGCCTCTCCGATCTCCGCTTCGCGCACCTTCGTCGTGACCGCGACCTGCTGGAGAGGGCGCGTGCGGCGGCCCCGGCCGTAGGGCCCGGGCCGCTCTCCGATGCTGCCGCCGCCCTGTTCGCCGAGGTCGACTCCGAGGCGCTCGCATGAGGCTCCTGACCCGGCTCGTCCGCCGCCTGCTCGGCCGCGGGCGGCCCCCGTCTCGCCCGACGCCGCCGGCCGACCCCGAACGCCTGCAGCGGATCTACCGCGAGACCCACCGCCACGTGGAGGATCTCCGCCGCGCAGCGTGATGTCACGATCTGCCGGTGCGCGTCATCGCCGGCAGCCGGAAGGGGCACAAGCTTGTCGCGCCGCGCGGCCTCGACACGCGGCCGACGTCGGACCGCGTCCGCGAGAACGTCTTCAACCTCGTCGGGCCCGTCGACGGAGCGCGGGTGCTCGATCTCTTCGCCGGCTCCGGCGCCCTTGGGATCGAGGCGCTCTCGCGCGGCGCCGCGGGCGCCGTCTTCGTCGAGCGGGACCCGGAGGCCGTGTGGACGATCGAGCGCAACCTCGACCGGCTGCGGCTGAGCGGCGCGCGCGTCGTCCACGGCGACGTCCTGCGAACGATCGCGCAGGAGGCGACCGCGGGCGCGAAGTACGATCTCGTGCTGGTCGACCCTCCCTACGGCATGCTCACCGAGATCCAGCCACGCCTCGCGCGCCACCTGCCGCCGCTGCTCGCAGCGGACGGCCTGCTTGTCGTCGAGACGGACGCGCGGACGGAGCCGGAGCTGCCGCTGCCCGTCCGCACGAGCCGCAGGTACGGCCAGACCCGCGTCACGCTCTTCGAGGCTCCCAGCGGCGTAGGCTCGACGGAGCCGCCCGGTAGCGGAGGCGCCGGCATGTACGGCGCCGGAGCGGGAAATTGATCACCGCTATTGCACCGGGGTCATACGACCCCGTCACGAACGGCCACGTCGACGTGATCGCGCGCGCGGCCGGGATCTTCGACCGTGTCGTCGTCGGCGTGGTGGGGATGCCGCACCACAAGGAGCCGAC
>VAXA01000124.1 GCA_005883365.1 Actinomycetota bacterium | reverse complement strand
GGCGGCTGTCAGGAGCGGATAGCGGCCGGCCTCGTTGAGGAAGAGCTGGACCGAGTCCGTCGTCATCGCGGCGACCGTCTCGTTCGAGTAGTGCGTCTCGCCGACGTCCGGGAGGCTGCAGTCGTCCGTGAGCTCGATCCCGCGCTCCTCGAACTGCTCGTACAGCGCCGTGACCTCCTCGTCGTCGAGGTCGAGCTCGGTCAGGACCTGCGTGAACGCAGACAGGTTGACGCAGCCGGCTTCGTCGGCATGTTCCATCAGCGCGCGTAGCTGGTCGTGGCTCATCCCCCTGCTATTGCCACGCCTTCCGGTTCGGTAACGCGTATACGTTTCGGGCCGCATTCAGCGGTAAACTCGGGAGCGGTGAAGGCGCCGGACACGCTCTGGGAGCTCGTCTTCCTGATGGTGATCCTCAAGATCCCCATCGCATATCTCTGCTACGTGGTTTGGTATGCGGTGAAGGCCGAGCCACACGGACGCGGCGGTCCTGCCGGAGTTCGCGTGGTACCCGACCCGCCGCCGCCGGGCGTCGACCACTTCCGCCGGCGGCCGCGCCGCCGGCCGCCTCGCCCGCACGGCGGCCCGTCCCGGGTCTACGCGCGCACGGCGCGCGCGGCGGCTGCGCGCGCCGATAGGATCGCCCGCGGTTGAACGCCGAAAGCGAGATCCTCCGCGAGCGTGCGGAGCCTGCGGGCCGTCGCACGGCGGAGACCGTCGCGGGCTTCCTGGCGGCGACCGCGATCTTCGTGAGCCTCGTGGGCATCGCGTGGCACCCGTTACGCCTGATCCTGCCGTCGCTCGCAGTCGCGCTCATCGCCTCGGGGATGGGTGGCGAAAAGGGCCGCCTCCAGCTCGCGGCCGTGCTCATCTGTGCCGTCTGCCTCTTCTTCGGGTTCACGGTCGCGGTGGTCACGAGCCACCCGCTCTGGTAGCGCAGCGGCGCTGCTACAACAGTCTTGGACATGGGACGTCCCGACGTCGACGGGCTGAACACCGGCTACGCAGCGCTGCTCCTCGAGCAGTACCTCGACAACCCCGGCGCCGTGCCCGAGGAATGGCGCGACCTGTTCGAAAGCGAGCCCGAGGCGCTCCTCCGTCGCCAGCCGGGTCTCGCGCGCCTGCTCGAGCGCGCTGCCGCGGACGGGGACGGACACGCGGCGCCGGTCGCCGCGCCCCCGCCTCCCGCAGCTGCGCCCGCACCTGCACCGGTGCCGGCAGCTCCCGCGGACGAGGAGCTCCTCGGCGGCATCGCCGCCGCGATGGCGCTCGTCAAGGCGTTCCGCATGCACGGTCACCTGGCTGCGCGGATCGACCCGCTGGGCTCGGAGCCGCACGGCGATCCGGCGCTCGAGCCCGAGCGCCTGATCCCTAAGCTGACGCCCGAGCTCCAGGCGCGGATTCCCGCCTCGCTCCTCCGCCTCTTCGTCGAGGGCGAGACGCTCGCCGACGCGCTGCCGCGGCTGCGGGAGACCTACATCGGCACGATCGCCTACGAGATCGAGCACATCTCCGACCACGAGGAGCGCGTCTGGCTGCGGCAGGCGATCGAGTCGGGCCGCTACCGCCGTCCGCTCTCGCGCGACGAGCGGGTGCGCCTGCTCACCAGGCTGAGCCAGGTGGAGGGGATGGAGCGCTACCTGCGGCGCGCGTTCCTCGGCCAGAAGCAGTTCTCCGTCGAGGGGCTCGACGTGATGATCCCGATGCTCGACGAGGCGATCGATCTCGCCGCCGCGGGCGGCGCCCACGAGATCGTGCTCGGAATGGCCCACCGCGGCCGGCTCAACGTCCTCGCTCACGTCGTCGGGCGCCCGTACGAGACGATCCTGCGCGAGTTCGAGGGCGAGCGCACGATCGAGGCCGTCGTGTCCAGCGAGGAGGGAGGCAGCGGCGACGTCAAGTACCACCTCGGCGCGCAGGGAACCCGCTCGACCCCGAGCGGCGACATCACGATCACGCTCGTCTCCAATCCGAGCCACCTCGAGGCGGTCGACCCGGTCGTCGAAGGGAGGGCGCGCGCGGAGCAGACCGACCGCTCCTCCCGGCAGGGGTACCACGACCCGAGCGTCGCTCTTCCGGTCCTCATCCACGGCGACGCGTCGTTCGCCGGCCAGGGGAGCGTCGCCGAGACGCTCAACCTCCAGGCGCTCGCCGGCTACTCGACCGGCGGCACGCTGCACCTGATCTCGAACAACCAGGTCGGTTTCACGACCGACCCGGAAAGCGGGCGCTCGACGCGCTACTCGAGCGACCTCGCCAAGGGCTTCGACATCCCGATCGTCCATGTCAACGCCGACGACCCCGAAGCGGCGCTCGCGGCGATCCGGCTAGCGCTCGCGTACCGACGTCGCTTCGGCCACGACGTCGTCGTCGATCTCGTCGGCTACCGGCGCCACGGCCACAACGAGCAGGACGAGGCCGCGTACACGCAGCCACTCCTAGCGGCCGCGATTGCAGAGCATCCGACGGCGCGCGAGCAGTTCGCTGCGCGTCTCGTGACCGAGGGCGACGTCACGCAGGAGCAGGCGGACGAGCTGGACGAGGAGATTCTCGCCGAGCTCCGCCGGGCCCACGAGGCGCTGAAGCAGACGTTCGGCCGGCCGGAGCCTCCGGCACGCGACGACACGCACATTCCGGCTGCGACCGGCGACGAGGTCGTGACGGCGGTCGCCGCCGAACGGCTGCGCGCCCTCAACGAGCAGCTCCTCCGCGTTCCCGACGGCTTCTCGCCGCACCCGAAGCTCATGCGCCAGCTCGAGCGGCGGCGCGAGACCCTCGAAGAGGGCGGGATCGACTGGGGCCAGGCGGAGGCGCTCGCGTTCGCCTCGCTCCTCGTCGAGGGGATCCCGATCCGGCTGACGGGCCAGGTCACCGAGCGCGGCACGTTCTCGCACCGGCACGACGTCCTCCACGACGTGCAGACGGGGGCGACGTACACGCCGCTCCAGCATCTCGACGACGCGGGAGCGGCGTTCGAGATCTACAACTCCCCGCTCTCGGAGTACGCCTGCGTCGGCTTCGAGTACGGCTATGCCGCTGCGGCGCCGGAGGCGCTCGTCCTCTGGGAGGCCCAGTTCGGCGACTTCGTCAACGGCGCGCAGATCGTGATCGACCAGTTCATCGCCGCCGGGCTGTCGAAGTGGCGGGAGTCGACCCGCCTCACGCTCCTCCTGCCGCACGGCTACGAGGGCAACGGGCCCGAGCACTCGAGTGCCCGCCTGGAGCGCTTCCTCCAGCTTGCAGCGCAGGAGAACCTACGGATCGCCAACTGCACCACGTCCGGCCAGTACTTCCACCTGCTGCGGCGGCAGGCGCTCGACGCAACCGCGCGGCCCCTCGTGGTCATGACCCCGAAGGGGCTTCTGCGGCTGAAGCAAGCGGGCTCGACGCTCGAGGATCTGGCGAGCGGCGAGTTCCGGCCCGCACTCGACGACCCGGGCTTTGTCGGGGGAGACCGAGAGCGCGTCGAGCGGCTCGTGCTCTGCCAGGGGAAGGTCTACTACGACATCGTCGGCCACGAGGAGCGTGGGCAGGCGGCCGGCGTGGCGGTCGCCCGGATCGAGCAGCTCTACCCGTTCCCGGTCGAGCGCGCAAAGGCACTGGTCGCCGGGTACCCGAACCTGCGCGAGCTCGTGTGGGCGCAGGAAGAGCCGCAGAACATGGGCGCCTGGCGCGCGATTCGGCACCGGCTCGAAGAGACGAAGCCGGAAGGCGTGCCGCTCCTGTACGTCGGACGTCCCTGGCGCGCCAGCCCGAGCGAGGGCTATCCGACCGCGCACCTGCGCGAGCAGGATCGCATCGTCCGCACGGCCATGAGTCTCTAGGCAGGCCCGGATCTAGCGGCCGTGTGCTATCGGCGGCGGCGGGTTGCCTTGGCCGCCCGCGCCGCGAGCGTCGGGCCGTGCTTGCGCGCCAGCTTCAGGAGCTGCCGGCGCTGTTGCGGGGGGAGGCGGCGCCAGATGTCCCACGCCGCGACCGTGAGGGCCCACGGCGTGGGGCGGAACTTGCGGAACCGGCCGGCCATGCTTGGATCCTGGCAGATCGGGCCCGTGGCTGCGCGGTACCGGCCCAACCCCAGCCGAATCACCTCTGCCGGGAGGACCCGTATGGATGTGGTTCTTGTCGCCGTAGCCGTGGCCCGGCCGTTCGCCGGTCGTTGATGGCAGCGACGACGGGGGCGGCGGAGTGGCCGTCGTCGCGGGCGGCGGTGGCGTTGGTGGCGGCGGAGGACTGAGCGCTCCGGTCGAGGTCGGAGGAGGGCGCCGAGCAGGAGCATGCTTCGTCTGGGTCGCGCTCGGCTTCGGCGCCGGCTGAACGATGAAGCGAGCGGGCGGGGTCGGAGCCACGTGAGAGGCTGGTGCCTCGCGCGGCGGCCCGGGAATCGCGGGCGCTCGAACGACGCTTTGGCTGGGACTCGGTCCGAGCGCGATGCCGAGAGGGGCCGGGGTCGATGCGAGAAGGCGCGGGATAAGCGCGCCGCCGACGACGGCGATCGCGAGCAGAAGCGCAGCGGTCACCCGCTCCTTCCGGCTCATGCCATTCCCTCCTCCCGCCGACAACATCCCCAAGGGACTATCGGCAGAAGGGGGTTTCGGCTTGACCTTGGGGAGGTCGCAGCTGAGCAGCTTCAAGCTCAAGCTCGTTGCGTATTTCGTCCTGCTCTCGCTCATCCCTCTGGCGGCCACGTACTGGGGGTTCAGCACGGTGGCCGGCGCCGGCGAGTCGCGACAGGTCACCCTGCGCCAGGAGGCGGGGCTTCGCGCCGCGCTTACGCTCTACCAGCAACGGGCCGACCGGGCGCAGGCGGAAGCAGAGCGGCTCGCGCGCTCGCGACCGCTGCAGAGCGCGCTCGAGCGCCAGGACCACCGGGCGCTGCGACGGATCCTCGCCCATGAGCCGTCGCTGTATGTCGTCGGCGCAGGTGGACTTCGCGCGGGCGCTCTGCCGCGTCTCGCGGCTCGGCTGCCCGTCGACGTCGTCGTGGGAGCGCGTCGCCTCGGCGAGGTCGTGGCGACGGTTCCGCTCGATGTCGGCCTCGTCGAGCGCCTTCGCCGCGGTGCGGCGTTCGACACCGGCGACGTTCTCGTGCTGCTCGAGGGAACGCGGATCGTGGCGTCGGCGCCGTCGCTTCACGGTCAGGTCGCCGTGGCGGCGGGGCGGAGCGCGACGGTGCAGGTAGCGGACTCCCGGTACCAGGCGCTCGCCGGGCCGGTGCTTCCGGAAGTGCCCGCGGCGCGGCTCGCCGTCCTGACGCCAAAGGCTCTGATCGACGCCGCCGACGCGCGAACACGCGACCGGATCCTCCTCGGGTTGCTCGCATGCCTCGCGCTCGTAGGTGGGGTCGCGTACCTGCAGGGGCGGTCGATCGTCCGGAACCTCCGCCGTTTCGCCACGGCCGCGCGGGAGATCGCGCACGGGAGCCTGGCCGAGCGGGTGCCCATCCGCGGCCACGACGAGTTCGCGGCCCTCGGTGCCGCGCTCAACGACATGGCGACGCAGCTAGAGGCGCGGCTCGCCGAGCTCGAGGCCGAGCGCGCCCGCGGGCGGCAGGCGCTGGCTCGCTTCGGTGAGGCGCTTGCGGCGACACACGACGCCGAGCAGCTGCTCCGCATCGTTGCGGCGGAGGCGGCAGAGGCGACTTCCGCGCGAGGCTGCCGGATCGTGTCGGCGGACGGGTCAGTCGTCGTGAGCGGCGACGCGAATGCACAGGGCGAACGGCTGAGCCTGCCGCTGAACGCCGCGGGCGAGCACTTCGGGACGCTGGAGCTCGTCGGCGACTCATTCACCGAGGAGCAGCGGTTGAACGCCGCGTTGCTTGCGGCGCAGGCCGTCGTGGCGCTCGAGAACGCTCGCCTGCATGGGATGGTCGAGCGGCAGGCGCTCGTCGACGGCCTCACGGGTCTGGCCAACCGTCGCGCCTGTTCCGATGCCCTTCAGGGAGAGACGGCTCGCGCAGAGCGCCTCGGCACGCCGTTCTCGGTCGTTCTCGTCGACCTCGACGGGTTCAAGGACGTGAACGATGCCCATGGACACGCCGTCGGGGACGGGATGCTGCGGGCGTTCGCCGACGTTCTCCGCGAGACGCTCCGCGAGTCGGACGTTGCGGGGCGCTGGGGCGGCGAGGAGTTCCTACTCCTGCTACCCGGTGCCGACGAGGAGGGAGCGGCTCAGCTCGCCGAGCGCGTCCGTGTCGGGCTGGCCGAGCGGAGCATCCCCGGCGCTCCCGGTCTCCGCGTGACTGCGAGCTTCGGGGTCGCCGAGTTCGGGTCCGGTTCGAGCGTCGAACAGCTTCTCACGGCCGCCGACGGCGCTCTCTACCGGGCGAAGCGCGCTGGGAAGAACCGCGTCGAGCGAGCCGTCCCGGCTGCGTTTTGACACTTCCGCACCGGAAGCCAGCAGCAATCCCGGTTATCATGCGCGCGGACGACGAGTACGACCCATGGGAGGACGCTTCATGCCGGTAGAAACACCGTCCATCTTCGCGCAGGTCATCAAGGATCACCTCGACCTGAAAGAGCGGAACGCGCAGCTCGGCGACACGATGCCGATCGAGCACTATAAGGACGGGGATCGCTTCGAGAACCATCCGCTCTTCAAGAGCGAGGAACAGGCGCGAATCGAGGAGACGATGGACGGCCTCGAGCCGGACTTCAGCGACGCGAGCCTCGAAGACGTCGGCGTCTGGCCGGGCGAGGAGCCGGT
>VAXA01000123.1 GCA_005883365.1 Actinomycetota bacterium | reverse complement strand
CCTCCGGTCCTCGCGCCGTGGGGCTTGTGGCGGTTAGCTGTAGGACCCAAGGAGGTTGGTTCTGCTGACCGGTGGTTGGTGGCTGAGGGCTGAGTGTCGTCGTCGATGGTTGTAGTGGCAGAGCCGGCGTCATCCGCAACCGCCGCAACAACACGATCACCGCGACACGGTCGGCTGGCGTCCGGCTCGCCACCCGGCGCGGCGCCGACGCGCGATCCCGCAGTTGCCGAGCGCCCGCGTGACACCGCCCAACCCACTTCCCTCTGCAGCGTCCACCCCTCCACAAGCACCCACTCAACCAGCAAGCGACGACCACTCCAGCTGAGCGCCGCGTCAGCGTGAAGCCTCATCCGATGGCCTCCTTGGAACCGAGCTGCCTTTGTCAGCGCTCAGCCTCCAGGGAGGCCCGGAGAACCAACGTGCTTAGGAACTCCAGTTAGAGCACTGATGCGACGAGCTTTAGGTCCCTCACGAACGCCTCCATCTCTCTCTGGCGGGACTCGTC
>VAXA01000122.1 GCA_005883365.1 Actinomycetota bacterium | reverse complement strand
CGGGATTCGTGGCGCATACCTCGCCGCTTTGCGGCAGGGGCACGCGACCGTCTCGATTGCGCGGTCGGTGCTCGCGGACGAGCTCCGACGAGCCCGACTCGAGCAGCAGCGATACGCAGCGGCGCCGACGGCGCCAGAGGTGGCGGCGTTCTACTCGGCCTACCCCGAGCTGCTCGTGCGGCGCGTCAGAGTCTCGCCGTCGCCGCCCTGGCTCGCCG
Organism: Actinomycetota bacterium; assembly: GCA_005883365.1. Classification (GTDB taxonomy): domain Bacteria; phylum Actinomycetota; class Thermoleophilia; order Gaiellales; family Gaiellaceae; genus Palsa-739. The sequence goes on along the minus strand of VAXA01000122.1, from coordinate 6,567 downwards.
GGCGAGGGACGGGACTCGCGCTCGCCGAGGCCGCCCCGCAGCGGCTGTTCTCCCTGCCCACCGGAAGGAAAGCCCGCCTCGCCACACTGTTGGGGACGTTCGCCGTCCGCCCGCTCGGGCCGGCACAGCCTCTCGGCGCCCTGCCGCTCACAAGCGTGCGGGCGGCGATCGTCGCGGCGCTGCGCGGCTTCGAGCAGGCTCAGGCCTTCGAGCGCTGGACGATCGCCCGGCAGAACCTCGTCCTCAGCCGGACGATCTGCCTTCGCGACCAGCTTCCGCAGCCGGCCGCTATCGATCTCACGCAGTACCTCCCATTCCTCCGCATCGAATAGCGAGGCACAAGGCATAGCCTTGCGGGGTGCTCGAGAAGCTGTGGGGCAACATCCCGGTCGGGCCGGAGACGCAGGGTGTGCGCGTCGTCGGCGCGGTCGGCAAGCGGTGGCTGCACGTGCTCGCCCGCTACGCGCCGCTGCCGCCGGCAGCCCGCGCCGCGCTCCACCGGCGGCGCGGGGTGCACGTCGGGCGGCGAGTCTTCATCGGCACGGAGGTGTTCATCGACGACGCCGCCCCCTCGTCGGTAACGCTCGAGGACGACGTGACCGTGATCGCGCAGACGACGATCCTCGGCCACACGTACTACCCGCGCCACTTCCACCGGCTGCTCGGCGACGAGGAAACGCGGGCGGATCTGCGGACGACGATCCGCCGCGGCGCCTATCTCGGTCTCCGCAGCACGATCCTCGCCGGCGTGACGGTGGGTGAGTACGCGATCGTCGGCGCCGGGAGCGTCGTCACTTCGGATGTTCCTCCGTACACCATGGTGGCGGGCGTCCCGGCCCGCGTCGTGCGTGAATTTGGACCGGACGACATCGAGTAGCAAGCAAGACCTACGGTCTCGCTCGCTGGAATCAGGTCTTACTCCGCGGCCGCGAGGCCTCCGTTGCCCGCGTGCTTCGCGGCGTACAGGGACTCGTCGCCACGCTCGAACAGGCTCGTGGGGGTGTCGTTTGGCTGGATGTCGGCCACCCCGGCCGAGACCCGCACGCGGCCGGCGCGCGCGATCGGCTGCGCCGAGACCGCCCGCTGGATCCGCCCGACGAGCTGCTGCGCCTGTCCCCCCTCGACCTCCGGCACGATCACCGCGAACTCGTCCCCGCCCACCCGGCAGGGGATGTCCGCAGAACGGACGACTTGCCGGATGCGATCCGCGATCTCCGCGAGGACCGCGTCACCCGCGAGGTGGCCGATTCGGTCGTTGATCTCCTTGAAGCCGTCGACGTCCACGATCACGAGCGAGAGCAGGCGCTGATACCGCTGGGCCCGGTCGACCTCGCGGCCGAGCGTCTCGTAGAAATACCGCCGGTTGTGGAGGCCCGTCAGCGAGTCGAGGTCGGCGAGCTGTCGCGCCTCGCGGAAGCGGCGCGAGTTCTCGATCGCCGGTGCGACCCGCTCGGCGAGCTCCTCGAGCCGGCGCAGGTCGTCGTCGCCGAAGCGCACGTCGGGATCGCGCGAGAAGATGCCGAGCCAGCCGATCGCGCCGCGGCGGCTGACGAGCGGCACGCCGAGCGCCTCGTGCACCGCTCCAGCCGCGTGCTCTTCGGCATAGAGGTACGAGAGCTCGACCGCCCGCGCCTCGCGCTGGTCCGGCGGGCCGGCGAAGATCCGCACCGCACCGCTGTCGTCGTCGTCCAGGCCGATGGAGCCGAGCAGGCGCTCGTCGTCATTGCCGTCGGGGTGGAGCTCGACGACCGCGGCGTCGACCTTCGGGAGCGCGGCGGCGGCTTCGAGGGTGGAGCCGATCGCGTCGTCCAAGTCGATCGTGGCGGCGATCTGGCCGAGGAACCGGCTCCGCTGAGCCTCCTCCTCGGCCTTCCTGACGGCGCTGCTCAGCTCCTGCGCGAGCTCGTCGAGCCGTGCCTCGAGCGTCTCCACGGTGGCCGTCACCTGTTCCTCGACGTGGCGGGACGTGCGCCGGCGCAACCGGCGGACCAGCTCGAGAACGACGATGGCGCAAACGCCGAGCGCCACAGCCAGACCTATGGAGAGGGAGTGCATCGCAGAAGCCGCAGATTCCGTGGTTTTGGCGCGCAAACTTTAGGTTCGCCCGACGCTCGGGGCACTAGCCGATTTGGTGGGTTTGTGGCCGATTGGCGGGGGGTGGCGCGTGTTCGCTACCATGCCGCGGGCCGGTTGGCAGGGGCGTCGTGCCCCAGCCGACCGTCTCTTTACGAGAGGACTCATTTGCCGACTGTCAATCAACTCGTGCGCAAGGGCCGGAAGGCCGCGAAGGCGAAGACGAAGACGCCTGCGCTCGCCGGCGCGCCGCAGAAGCGCGGCGTGTGCACGCGTGTCATGACACAGACGCCGAGAAAGCCGAACTCGGCGCTGCGCAAGGTCGCGCGCGTCCGTCTCACGAACGGGGCCGAGGTCGGCGCCTACATCCCCGGCGAGGGCCACAATCTCCAGGAGCACTCCGTGGTGCTCGTCCGCGGCGGCTCGACGAAGGACCTCCCGGGCTACCGCTACAAGATCATCCGCGCCGCGCTCGACACGGGCGGGGTTTCCGACCGGAAGCAGGGCCGCTCGAAGTACGGCGCGAAGCGAGGCTCGTAATGCCTCGTCGTGCCGAGGTCCAGGTCCGCCCGGTCGAGTCCGACGCCGTCTACGGCTCGCCGCTCGTCACGCAGGTGATCAACAAGATCATGCTCGACGGCAAGAAGTCGATCGCCGAGCAGATCGTCTACACGGCGCTCGAGACCGTCGGGACGAAGACCGGCCGTCCGCCGGTCGAGGTGCTCGAGCAGGCGGTGAAGACGGTCACGCCGGTGCTCGAGGTCAAGAGCCGCCGCGTCGGCGGCGCGAACTACCAGGTGCCGATCGAAGTGCCGCAGCGGCGCGCCCGCACCCTCGCGGTGCGCTGGCTCGTGACGTACGCGCGCGAGCGGCGCGAGAAGGGCATGCCCGACAAGCTCGCCAACGAGATTCTCGACGCGCTGAACCAGCAGGGCGGCGCGTTCAAGCGGAAGGACGACGTCTACCGGATGGCGCAGGCCAACAAGGCCTTCGCGCACTACCGCTGGTAGGCGGAACAGGAAGGAAGACTTGAGCACGAAGATGACAGAACAGGCCGTTGCGCTCGACCGCGTCCGGAACATCGGGATCATGGCCCACATCGACGCGGGCAAGACGACGACGACCGAGCGGATCCTCTACTACACCGGCCGCACCCACAAGATGGGGGAGGTGCACGAGGGCGCCGCGACGATGGATTGGATGGCTCAGGAGCAGGAGCGCGGCATCACGATCACGTCGGCTGCGACGACGGCGTTCTGGCGGGACTATCGGATCAACATCATCGATACGCCCGGGCACGTGGACTTTACGGTGGAGGTCGAGCGCAGCCTGCGCGTGCTCGACGGCGCGGTCGCCGTCTTCGACTCTGTGGCGGGCGTGCAGCCGCAGTCCGAGACGGTCTGGCGCCAGGCGGACAAGTACAAGGTGCCGCGCATCGCGTTCATCAACAAGATGGACCGCACCGGCGCGAACTTCTTCGCCGCCGTGCAGTCGATGCGCGACCGGCTCGCCGCCAACCCGGTGCCGCTGCAGATCCCGATCGGCTCGGAGGACAACTTCAGCGGAGTCGTCGACCTCGTCGACATGCAGGCGGTCGTCTACCGGGACGACCTCGGGCAGCAGTTCGACGTCGTCGAGATCCCGGCGGAGCTCCTCGAGCAGGCGCAGGAGTACCACCATCAGCTCGTCGACGCGATCTCGCACTTCGACGACGAGGTGCTCGGGGCATACATCGAGGAAGAGTCCTCGGTGACGCCGGACATGATCCGCCGCGCCGTCCGTGCGGGGACGCTCGCCGACGAGATCACGCCGGTGCTGCTCGGCTCCGCCTTCAAGAACAAGGGCGTCCAGCTGTTGCTCGACGCCGTCGTCGACTACCTGCCGAGCCCGCTGGACGTGCCGGCGGTGCACGGCGTCGACCCGAAGAGCGGCGGCGACGAGGAGAGGGCCGCCGACCCGAAGGCGCCGTTCTCAGCTCTCGCCTTCAAGGTCATGTCCGACCCATATGTCGGCAAGCTGACGTACTTCCGGGTCTACTCCGGCACCCTCAAGGCAGGCGACCGCGTCCTCAACACGATCACGGGCCGCACCGAGCGTGTCGGCCGCATCCTCCAGATGCACGCGAACCATCGCGAGGAGCGGGAGGAGATCATGGCAGGCGAGATCGCGGCCGGTGTCGGCCTCAAGTCGACGACGACCGGCGACACGCTCGCCGCCGACAACGCGCCGATCGTCCTCGAGTCGATGACCTTCCCGGATCCCGTCATTTCGGTCGCCGTCGAGCCGAAGTCGAAGGCCGACCAGGACAAGCTCTCGACGGGGCTCACGCGGCTGACCGAGGAGGATCCGACCTTCCGCGTCGAGACCGACGAGGAGACGGGGCAGACGCTCATCTCCGGGATGGGCGAGCTGCACCTCGAGATCATCATCGACCGCCTCAAGCGGGAGTTCAACGTCGACGCGAACGTCGGCCGTCCCCAGGTCGCCTATCGCGAGACGGTCTCGAAGCCCGCCGAGAAGGTGCAGGGCAAGTTCGTCCGGCAGACCGGCGGCTCGGGTCAGTACGGCGACGCCGTCATCAACCTGTACCCGCAGGAGCCGGGCGCGGGCTACGAGTTCGTCGACAAGATCGTCGGCGGCAAGATCCCGAAGGAGTACATCCCGGCCGTCGACGCCGGGATCCAGGAGGCGATGGGCTCGGGAATCCTCGCGGGTTACCCCGTCGTGGACATCAAGATCGAGCTCGTCGACGGGTCGTACCACGACGTCGATTCGAGCGAGCGGGCGTTCAAGATCGCCGGCTCCATGGCCTTCAAGGAGGCGATGAAGCGGGCGAAGCCGACATTGCTCGAGCCGACGATGGCCGTCGAGGTGACGACGCCCGAGGAGTACGTCGGCGACGTGATGGGCAACCTCAACAGTCGCCGCGGCCGGATCGAGTCCATGAATCCTCTCGGCAACGCCCAGGTCGTGAAGGCGAGCGTGCCGCTGTCGGAGATGTTCGGGTACGCGACCGACCTGCGCTCGATGACCCAAGGCCGGGCAGATTTCACCATGCAGTTCGATCGCTACGAGGAAGTGCCTCAGTCGATCGCAAGCGAGATCATCGATGCTCAGGGCTGAGCGAGCGAGAAAGGGATAGGGAGAGCGAGCCAATGGCAAAGCAGAAGTTCGAGCGGACGAAGCCGCACGTCAACGTCGGCACGATCGGTCACATCGACCACGGCAAGACGACCCTGACCGCGGCGATCACGAAGGTGCTCGCGGAGCAGGGGACGAACACCGCGGTGCGCGACTTCGCGTCGATCGACGCCGCTCCGGAGGAGCGGCAGCGCGGCATCACGATCAACACCGCGCACGTCGAGTACGAGACCGCGAACCGCCACTACGCCCACGTCGACTGCCCGGGGCACGCCGACTACATCAAGAACATGATCACGGGCGCCGCCCAGATGGACGGCGCGATCCTCGTGGTCTCGGCGGCGGACGGCCCGATGCCGCAGACGCGCGAGCACATCCTGCTCGCCCGCCAGGTCGAGGTGCCGGCGATCGTCGTCGCTCTCAACAAGGCGGACATGGTCGACGACCCGGAGCTGATCGAGCTCGTCGAGATGGAGGTGCGCGAGCTGCTCTCGAAGTACGAGTTCCCGGGCGACGACATCCCGATCGTCCAGGTCTCGGCGCTGAAGGCGCTCGAGGGCGACGCGGAGTGGACGGCCAAGATCGTCGAGCTCATGGAGGCGGTCGACAGCTACATCCCGGAGCCGCAGCGCGACGTGGACAAGCCGTTCCTCATGCCGATCGAGGACGTGTTCACGATCACCGGCCGCGGCACCGTCGTCACCGGCCGCATCGAGCAGGGCCAGTGCAAGGTCGGCGACGAGATCGAGATCGTCGGCATCCACCCCGAGGTCGAGAAGACCGTCGTGACGGGGCTCGAGATGTTCCAGAAGACCCTCGACTACGCGCAGGCCGGCGACAACGCGGGCGCACTGCTCCGCGGCGTCAAGCGCGAGGAAGTCGAGCGCGGGCAGGTGCTCGCGAAGCCTGGCTCGATCACGCCGCACACGCACTACAAGGCCGAGGTCTACGTCCTCTCGAAGGAGGAGGGCGGCCGCCACACGCCGTTCTTCAACGGCTACCGGCCGCAGTTCTACTTCCGGACGACGGACGTCACGGGCTCGATCAAGCTGCCCGACGGCCAGGAGATGGTCATGCCGGGCGACAACACGAACATGGAGATCGAGATGATCCAGCCGATCGCCATGGATCAGGGCCTCCGCTTCGCGATCCGCGAGGGCGGTCGCACGGTCGGCGCAGGCGTCGTCACGGACATCATCAAGTAGGAAGGTCGGGGGGCGCCGGTGCCACAGCAGAAAATCCGTATCCGTCTGAAGGGCTACGACCACCAGCAGGTGGACAAGTCCGCGCGCGACATCGTGGACACGGCCCAGCGCACCGGCGCCACCATCACCGGCCCCGTGCCCCTGCCCA
>VAXA01000024.1 GCA_005883365.1 Actinomycetota bacterium | reverse complement strand
GATCGCTCTTTCGCTCGGCAAGGTCGACGCCGCCGTGCTCTCGGCCATCGTCTTCGGCGCCTGTCTCGGCTTTCTCCGCCACAACTTCTATCCGGCGCGGATCTTCATGGGCGACTCGGGCGCCCTACTGCTGGGATATGTACTCGGGGCGGTCTCCGTGCAGGGGCTCCTGAAGACGGCCGCGACGGTGGCCCTGTTCTTCCCTCTGCTCGTGCTCGCGGTCCCGATCGTGGACACGACCTTCGTCGTCGTGCGCCGGCTCAAGCACGGGGAGAGCGTGTTCGAGGCGGACCAGGCCCATCTGCACCACCGCTTCCTCCGACGCGGCTTCTCGCAGCGGCGCGCCGCGGTGACGATCTGGGGCTGGTGTATCTCGCTCGCTGCCGCCGCCTTCGCGACCCGCTTCGTCCCCTTCCGCGCCCACGGCGTCTGGCATCCGTGGTGGACGGCGCTTGCGGGAGCGATCGGGCTCGCGGCCGTGCTCTTCTCGGTCTACGTGGTCTACGTGCTCGAGATCGTGAAGCTCGGCAACCGGATCCAGCGACGGCGGAAGCCGGACGACCCGCTGCGCAAGATCGCCTAGACGCCGGTCTCGGCTTCGGCGCGCTCGACGAAGCTCGTCAGCAGCTCGTTGAACGGTGCGCCGAGCCGCTGCACCGAGTGACCCATCCCCGGCAGAATCGCCCGCTCCGCGCCGAGCCGCTCCTCGAGCACGTCGCACACGGCCTCGAAGGCGGGGCCGTGCGCTCCCGACACGACGAGCTTCGGGAACGGCGCGCGTGCGAGCTCGTCGAACGGGATCACCGCCTCGGCGGGCGAGCGCTCGACCATCAGCGTGCGCGCCCCCTGCAGCAGCTCCGGCGAGAAGTTCCCCGGCGGAATCGACGAACCGACGAGCGTGAGGAAGCCGCGCAGGAACTCCGCCGGGTCGCGCGGACCGTTCGTCCAGTGCTCCTCGATCGCAGCAATGAACTCGTCCGCGGCCGGGTTGCCGCGCGCGATCCCGAACGCCGGCGGCTCGATCACCGTCAGCGAACTAAGGAGCTCCGGATGCCGTGCCGCCGCGAACAGGGAGATCACGCCGCCGTACGAGTGCCCCACGAGGTGCGTTCCCGGCTCGAGGAACTGCTCCAGCCAGAGCGCCTCGTCCTCGAAATCGACCCGCTCCACGTCCGGTCCGGGAGGGAAGCCGCGCCGGTTCGGCGCGACGATCTCGAACCGGTCCGCGAGTGGTTCCTGGGCTCCCCAGGTGAGTTCCGCGTTGACGACGGAACCATGAACGAGCAGAAGGCGAGGTTGGCTATCCATGCGGGATTCGGGTGTTACAAACTACCGGTTCGTGGAGCCTCCCACGCTGCTATTCTCGCGCCGGATGCAGGGGAACCCACGCTCGTCCTTCCAGCCCGCGGAGGCGGGCGCAGTGCTGGCCGGCACCGTCGGTGCGTGCGGCGGCGCGGGCGCGCTCGTCGGCTGGGCGGCGGGCAACAAGGGCTACTTCTCGTGATGAGCGGACTCCTGTCCACGCCGCGGCCGGTTCCCGGCCGCCGAGCACCCGCGCTCGCAGGAGCGGGAGTCGTCGTGCTCGCGCTGCCCGTCTTCCTCGTCGCCGGCTTCCCGCTCGGCGGCTGGGGTCTCGCCGCCGTGCTGTGGGCGGCCGGCGAGGTGCTCGGATTCTGGCTCGCGCGCCTGCCGATCGGCGCCGACCACCTCGGCTTCTCGGGCCTCGCCGCGCTCGCGCACTCGTTCCGCGGCATCGGCGTGATGATTGTCCTGCTCGTCGTCACCGTGGCCAACCGGGACGTCGGCATCGCCGCCGTGGTCGTCTACGCGCTCGCGTACTCGCTCTCGCTCGGCGTCTCGCTGGTCGAGTACTTCAGCGGGGAGAAGGTCGGGTGAACACCCTCCTCGCCGGCACGTTCGATCCCGCGAAAGAGTTCGAGCTCAAGCAGTGGGTCTCGATCCACCTCGGCCCCATCGACATGTCGATCAACAAGGCCGTCGTCTACCTCGCGATCTCGGCCCTGCTCACGATCGCGCTCGGGCTCTTCACGATGCGCAGCCGGCTCGCGCTCCTGCCCGGCAGACGGCAAACGGTCGGGGAGGCGCTCTATGAGCTCGCGCAGACCCAGATCGCGGAGCAGGGACTGCCGTCGAAGGCAATCGGCCGCTGGTTCCCGTACGTGGCCTCGCTCTTCCTCTTCATCTTCACGATGAACATGGTCGGCTTCATCCCGCTGCCCCTGACCGGCGACACGTGGCACGGCGTGCCGACGTGGGGGATCTACGCCGTCACGTCGCAGCTCTCGGTGACGCTCGTGCTTGCGCTGCTCAGCGTGATCTTCACCCACGTCGAGGGTGTCCGCGCCAACGGCCTCGCCTACTTCAAGAGCTTCGTTCCGGCCGGCGTGCCGAAGGGGATGGTGCCGGTCATGGCCGTGCTCGAGACGATCTCGCACGTCTTCCGCGTCATCAGCCTCAGCGTCCGGCTCTACGCGAACATGCTGGCCGGGCACATGCTCATCCTCGTCTCGATCGGGCTGCTCTTCATCCTCAGCGGGATCACATTCTGGATCGTCGCGGTTGTCTCACTCCCGATCGGGATCGCCTTCTACCTCTTCGAGGTCGTGATCGTCGTCACCATCCAGGCGTTCATCTTCGCTGCGCTGACCGCCATCTACATCGGCACGGCGATCGAGCCGTCCCACTAAGGAGGAAACGGTGCTCCACCTGCTCGCTGCAACCTCACCCACCATCAAGGCCGCGCAGGCGCTCGGCTTCGGCCTCGGCATGGGCCTCGGCTCGCTCGGCGCCGGTATCGGCATCGGCACGGTCTTCGCCTCGATGATCCAGTCGGTCGCGCGCCAGCCGGAGCTGCGCGGCGAGCTGCAGGGGATCATGTGGCTGGGCTTCGCGCTCACGGAGGCTGTCGTGTTCTACGGCCTCGTCGGCGGCTTCCTCGGCTTCGTGCTCGTCAAGTAGATGCTGGTCGCCGTCTCGAGCCCGCTCACCCGGCTCATCCCGGGGCTGATGATCTGGACGATCGTCTTCTTCTTGATCGTCTTCTTCGTCCTGCGCAAATACGCCTTCGGCGCGATCCAGAAGCTCATCGACGAGCGGCGCGAGGCGATCCGGCGGTCGGTCGAGGCGGCCGACGAGGCGCGCGACGAGGCGCAGCGGCTGCTCGAGGAGCACAAGAAGCTCATCGCTGAGGCGCGCGGCCAGGCCGAGTCGATCCTCGCCGAGGCGCGCAAGACCCGCGAGTCCATGGAGCAGCGGATGCGCGAGGAGACGGAGGCCGAGCGACAGCGCCGGCTCGAGGAGACCCGGAAGGAGATCGCGTCCGAGACCGCGCGCGCGCTCGAGCAGATCCGCGCCGAGGTCGCCGACCTCACGCTCGAGGCGGCCTCGCGAGTCGTGGGCCGCACGCTCGACGCCGAGCGCGACAGCGAGCTGATCTCGGAAGCGATTGCGGGCCTCGACTTCTCGCGTCTGGAGGAGTCGGCATAGCCATTGCGCACCGCATCTACGCCGAGGCGATCTTCGGTGCCGCGAAGGACGCGGGCAGGCTCGCGCAGGTGCACGAGGCGCTCGTTGACTTCGCGACCGCGGCGGCCGAGTCGCCCGAGCTCCGCGCCGTCCTCCGCAACCCGCAGCTCGAGTCGAGTGCGAAGGCGGCGATCCTCGCCGACCTCGCCGGCGACGAGGAGCCGCTCTTCACGCACTTCCTCCAGGTCGTCGCGGAGAAGGGCCGCGCAGCGGAGCTCGAGGAGATCGCGAAGGAGTTCGAGCGGCTGATGGCGCGCGAGGAGCGGCGCCTGACCGTCGAGCTGACGACCGCGCGCGAGCTCTCCGACGCCGAGTCGGGGGCGATCCTGAAGCAGATCGAGAAGGCGGCGGGCCGCAAGGTCGAGGCAACGCAGAAGGTCGACCCCGACCTCGTGGGCGGGATCGTGCTGCAGGCGGGCTCGCTCCGGGTCGACGCGAGTGTGCGCGGGAGACTGGAACGGTTGAGACACGAACTCGTGAAGACATGAGGAGCTGAGACGACTTGAAGCTGCGTCCCGAAGAGATCACGTCGATCCTGCGCCAGCGGATCGAGCAGTACGACGTTGAGACCGACCTCGCCGAGGTAGGGACCGTCCTCCAGATCGGGGACGGCATCGCGAGGATCTACGGGCTCGAGAACGCCGGCTCGCTCGAGATGCTCGAGCTCGAGCACGGCGTCACCGGCCTCGCCTTCAACCTCGAGGAGGACGACGTCGGCGCCGCGCTCTTCGGCGAATGGGAGAAGGTGAGTGAGGGCGAGCCGGCGCGGCGCACCGGCCGCGTCGCGAGCGTCCCGGTGGGCGAGGCGCTGCTCGGCCGCGTGGTCGACCCGCTCGGCCACCCGCTCGACGGGCGCGGGCCGATCGACGCGGAGGAGACACGGCCGCTCGAGTTCAAGGCGCCGGGCGTGATCGCACGCCAGCCGGTCAAGGAGCCGCTCCAGACCGGCCTGAAGGCGATCGACGCGATGACGAACGTCGGCCGCGGCCAGCGCGAGCTGATCATCGGCGACCGCTCGACCGGCAAGACCGCGATCCTGATCGACACGATCCTCAACCAGCGCGACACCGACGTGTACTGCATCTACGTCGCGATCGGCCAGAAGGCGTCGACCGTCGCCGGCATCTACGAGCGGCTGCGCGAGGCGGGCGCGATGGACTACACGACGATCGTCTCCGCCGCCGCCCACGAGGCCGCGCCGATCAAGTGGATGGCGCCGTTCGCCGGCTGCGCGATGGGCGAGTACTTCCTCTACAACGGCAAGCACGCGCTCGTGCTGTACGACGACCTGTCGAAGCACGCCGACGCGTATCGCCAGCTCTCGCTGCTCCTGCGCCGGCCGCCGGGCCGCGAGGCCTTCCCCGGCGATGTCT
>VAXA01000121.1 GCA_005883365.1 Actinomycetota bacterium | reverse complement strand
GCCGTACCCGTTCGCCTTCACGACGGCCCACAGCTCGGCGCCCTCGAGCACGTCGAGGAGCCGGACCGCGTTGTGGCGAATCGCGCCGAGATCGATCGTGATCTCGCTCCGATGCACGCGTCTAGTCTCGCGCGAGTGCGCGCGGAAGCGCTTCGATCACGTCGCTCGCGACGAGGCCGTAGCGCTGCGCAGCCTCCTGCGACGCCAGCTGCTGCGCTGCGCAGGCGGCGGCAGCCGCCCGCTGCGGCTCCATGCTCTTCGCGAGGAAGGCGGCAGTGATTCCGGTCAGCACGTCGCCCGTGCCCGCTGTCGAGAGCGACGGCAGGCCGAGAGCCGAGACGAGAACGCCGCGACCCGGCGCCGCGACGAGCGAGTCCTCGCCCTTGAGGACGACGACGCAGCCGAAGCGCTCGGCCGCTTCCTGCACGGAAGCCAGCCGGTGCGCCGCGATCTCTTTCGAGTCACGCCCGAGGAGGCGCCCGAGCTCGCCCTCGTGCGGCGTGAGCACGCGGGCCGCCGGCCAGTCGCCGCGTTCGAGCTCGAAGAGCGCGTCGGCGTCGACGACCGCCGGCACGACCACCTCGGCGAGCAGGCGGCGGACGAGAGTCTTCGACTCGTCGTCGCGCCCGAGCCCTGGCCCGACGGCGAGCGCCTTCGCCTTCGCAGCCACCTCGAGCGACTGCTCCAGCGGGCGCTTCACCGCCTCCAGCACGAGCGTCTCGAGGACGGGCAAGGAGTCCGCCGGCGCCGCGATCGTGACGTAGCCGGCATCGGCGCGGAAGGCGGCGCGGGCGGCGAGCGCGGCGGCTCCGGTCATGCCCCGCGATCCACCGACGACGAGCACGTGGCCGGCCGTGTACTTGTTGTCGCCGCGCGAGCGCCGCGGCACCTCCGTGAGGATCGCCGGCGTGACGAGCCGGTGCTCGGTCTCCGACGCCTCGAGGCCGATGTCCGCGACCGCGACCTCGCCGGCGTGGAAGCGGCCGGGCGCGACCGCGAGGCCGACCTTCGGGCCGTGCATCGTCACGGTGACGTCGGCCCGCACGGCCGTGTCCGCGACCTCGCCGGTGGATGCGTTCACGCCGGAGGGGATGTCGACCGCGAGCACTGGAACGCCGGCACGGTTGATCTGCTCGATCAGGCGCGACGTCTCCTCGCGAGGCGCTCCGTTCAGGCCGGTGCCGAGGAGCGCGTCGATCACAACGTCCGGCCGCTCGTCGACGAGCTCTCGGCCCTGGGCGCGCAGGATCTCGGCGGCGATGCGCCCGTCACCGCCGTTCGCGCCGCCGCCCGCGTGGAGCGCAATTCGCCGAGCGTCGGGGAAGCGGCGCATGAGCTCCTCGGCCACCGCCGTTCCCGCGCGTTGCATCATCGCGTCGACGTCGTGCCCCGCCTCGGCGACGCGCATCTCGTCGGCCGTGTAGAGCGGCTCGAGCTCAGCCATCGTAGGCGACCGCAACGGCTTGCGCGAGCTCGCGCGAGTGCGTCATCGAGAGGTCGACGGATCCGACGCCGAGCTGCGCGGCTCGCTCGGCGAGCTTTCCGGAGAGGCGCACGGCCGGCTTCGGCCGCCCGACGATCTCGACCTCCCGCCAGGCGAACGCGCGGGCGACGCCGAAGCCGAGCGCCTTGCCGACCGCCTCCTTGCCGGCGAAACGGCCGGCGTAGCTCTGCGCCGGGTTCGGGCGCGAGTCGCAGTAGGCGCGCTCCGCCTCGGTGAAGCAGCGCTCGCGGAAGCGCTCGTAACGCGCCAGCGCGCGCCGGATCCGCTCGATCTCGATCAGGTCGGTGCCGACGGTGATCACGCGAGGTGCTCCTCGAGCCATTCGGGGAGGTGCGCGATCGAGGAGACGATCCCGTCCGGCTGGACCCGGGACGAGTAGACCGCGTCCGGCCGGAATTTACCGGTCCGCACGAGCACAGCGTGCATCCCCACGCCGCGGGCGCCGACGACGTCCGTCTCGAGGTCGTCGCCGACCATCCAGGTCATGGAGGGCTCGGCGTCAAGGGCGCGGCAGGCAGCGTCGAAGTAGGCGGGGCTCGGCTTGCCGAGCACCGTCGCCGCGGTCTCCGCCGCGTACTCGAGCCCGGCGACGTAGCAGCCGGAGTCGAGCAGCGGCCCGCGCTGCGTCTGCCACCAGCGGTTGCGGTGCAGGCAGTAGAGGTCGGCTCCGAGCTCGAGCTCTGCGAACGCGCGTGCAAGGTTCATGTACGAAAAGACGAGGTTCGTCTCAGGCGAGTCGTCCGCTCCGCCGATGAGGACGGCGTCGGCGTTCTCGCCCACGAGCTCGAGCCCCTCGAGATCGCCGACGAAGGCATGCATCACGAGCGCGAGGACACGCCGGCCTCGGAGCGCCTCGACGGCCGCGTCCGCCGTCGTCTGCACCTCTCCCACCTCGAGCTCCATCCCCATTGTCTGAAGGTCCGCCGCGAGCTGCGCCTTCGACCGCGTCGTGGCATTCGTGACGAAACGGAGCCGGTGTCCCGCGTCTCGCAGCCGTTGCACCGCTTCGGCCGCGCCGGGGAGCGGCTGGCCGGACACGTGCAGGACGCCGTCCACGTCGAGCAGAATCGCGGCCATGAACGGCGAGTCTATTCGCGTCACGCGCTCGGTCGTGCTGCCGCTGGCCGAGGTCGAGCTGCAGGTATCCCGCTCGAGCGGGCCGGGCGGCCAGCACGCGCAGAAGTCCGAGACGCGGGTCGTCGCCGTCTTCGACGTCGAGACCTCGGGCGCGCTGACCGCGATCCAGAAGCGGCGGGTGATTTCGAAGGCCGGGCCGGTCCTGCGTGCGGTGGCTCAGGACGAGCGGAGCCAGTCCCGCAACCGCGAACTCGCAATCGAGCGGCTCGTCGCCGCGCTGCGGGACGCGCTCCACGTGCAGCGAAAGCGCGTGGCTACGAAGCCGACCAAGACCGCCCGCGAGCGCCGCCTCGAGCAGAAGCGGCGCCGGGGCACGGTCAAACGACTGCGGCGTCCCCCGGACTAGGCGGCCGCTCGACCTCGACGTGCGGCAGCCAGCCGAGCCAGCGCGGCAGGTACCAGCTCCGCCGGTCGAGCAGACCGAGCATGCTCGGCAGGACGACCGAGCGGATGATCGTCGCGTCGAGGAGCAGCGCGACGGCGACGCCGAACCCCATCTGCTGGAACATCACGAGCCGCCCGGCGGCGAAACCGGCGAAGACGACGACGATGATCAGCGCGGCCCCGGTGATGATCCGTGCGGTCGACGAGACGGCCCCGACGACCGCATCGTGCGTCGAGCCCGACTCGTCGTAGCGCTCCTTGATCCGGCTCATCAGGAACACCTGGTAGTCCATCGAGAGGCCGAAGAGCACCGAGAAGAGGAAGAGCGGCACCCACGCGTCGATCACGTGCGTGTGCTGGAAGCCGAACAGGCTCGCGCCGTCGCCGTAGAGGAAGACGAGCGTCAGCAGCCCGTACGCGGCGCCGACGGAGAGCAGGTTGAGCAGGACCGAGACGAGCGCGACGACGATCGAGCGGAACGCGATCGTGAGCAGGACGAAGCTGAGCCCCAGCACGAAGAGGAGGACGTACGGAGTCGGGTTGGTCACGGCGTCGAAGTAGTCGACGTTCTCCGCGGTGTCGCCGCCCACGTAAACCCGCGCCCCGCTGCCGCGGAAGATCGTCGAGATGACGTGCGCACGGAGGTCCCGCACGGCCTTGACGGCTGCGCCGCCGACGGTGTCGCCGTGAATGGGCGAGGTGAGCAGGGCGACGCCGTCGCGGGCGGACGTCTGGATTGTGCCCGGCCCGAAGCTCCCCTCCCCAGCGAGCCGGCGATCGAGCCGCACGAGGTCGCGGTGCACCGCCGCTGCACTGCCGCCGACGGCGACGATCCGGGCCGGCTCCGGGTTCTGGACCGGGAAGGTCCGCTGGAGCAGGGTGTAGCCCTGCTCCGACGGCA
>VAXA01000023.1 GCA_005883365.1 Actinomycetota bacterium | reverse complement strand
GCGTACGAGAACACGGGCGGGCACCAGTCCGCCTCGGTCGCATTGCTCGACGCCTCGCGCAGTGGCGTCGTCCTGAGCGCAATCCAGGGGCGGGACTACGCGAGGATCTACGTCAAGGAGCTCGACGAGGGCCGCGCCGCAATCTCGCTCTCGCCCGAGGAGCAGGAAGCCGTCGAGCGGGCGATGAAGTCGCAGTAGTAGCGGCTTCGGCCGATGCTACTTTTCCGTCAGGTTGCAGCACGTTCTTGTTTTGAACGCGAGTTACGAGCCGCTCAACGTTTGTACGGTGCGGCGTGCCCACGTGCTCGTGTACAAGGGCAAGGCCGAGGTCATCGAGCGGCTCGACAAGCCGCTGCGCTCCTCGACCGGCAGCTTCATCTGGCCCCACGTGATCCGGCTAATTCACTACGTGCGCGTACCGCGCGCGATCCAGCGCAAGATCTCGCGCCGCGCGCTGTTCGCGCGTGACGGCTGGCGTTGCGCCTATTGCGGGACGACGAACGGCCGCCTGACGCTCGACCACATC
Organism: Actinomycetota bacterium; assembly: GCA_005883365.1. GTDB lineage: Bacteria > Actinomycetota > Thermoleophilia > Gaiellales > Gaiellaceae > Palsa-739. Next base: position 13,098 of record VAXA01000023.1, on the reverse strand, counting down.
GTCCCGCGATCGAAGGGTGGCGAGTCGATCTGGGAGAACGTCGTCACCGCCTGCGCGCCGTGCAACCTCCGCAAGGGCGACCGGACGCTCGAGCAGGCGGGGATGGAGCTCCGCACTTCGCCGCGCCCGCCGACACCGACGCTGTTCATCAAGCTCGCGGCGCCCCGGATCCCGTCCGGCTGGACACCCTACCTGCCCGCTACGGCGTAGCCCGTGTGACGTGCGGCGCCGCGGCGCCGTATCTCGCACATGAACAAATTCGGAAAGACCCTCCTGCTCGCCGGCGTGCTGCTCGTAGCCGCTGCGATTGCGGGCGTGGCGCAGCCGCACCTCGGTCGCACGGCGACACCGCCGGCCGGCGCTGCGATCACCGTCACCGGCGACGGCACGGTCGACGCGACGCCCGACCGCGCCTCCTTCGACTTCGGCGTGACGACCCAGGCGGCCACCGCCGCGGAAGCGCTGCGCCGCAACGCCTCCGACGCACAGGCCATCGTCGACGCGCTGAAGAAGGCAGGCGTCGACTCCTCCGACATCCAGACGACCCAGGTCTCGCTCTGGCCCCAGACCTCGAACGACGGCACCGAGATCACCGGCTACCAGGCCTCGAACTCCGTCCACGTCACGGCCGCGCTCGGCAAGTCGGGCGAGCTCGTGGACGCGGCGGTCGGCGCGGGCGCGAACAACGTCGAAGGTCCGAGCCTCGACACGGCGGACAAGTCCTCCCTCTACGACCAGGCGCTGCAGCAGGCGCTCGGCGACGCGAAGGGGAAGGCGCAGGCGATCGCCGGCGCGGCGGGCCTCACGCTCGGCGCGGTGGAAAAGGTGCGCGAGGGCGGCAACACGGTGCCGGTGCCGTCCTTCGCCGCGGAGAAGGCCGCGACCGGGACGGCTGTTCCGATCGAGGCCGGGACCCAACAGATCCAGGCTTCCGTGACGGTGACGTACAGCGCGTCGTAGTGCTAGAGCGCGCCCGCGCCGTGGCGGGAGGCGATGCAGTCGAGCGCCCACCCGTTCGCAGCGAGGACGATCTGTTCCCCGAGGACTTCCGGCACGCCGGCGTCATGCTCTTGCGCCACCTCGATCACGACCTGGTGGACCGACGCCTCGACGTCGCCGCCGAACTCGTGCCGCTCCTCCGCCACGATCGCGAACTCGGGCACCAGCTCCCGGAGTGACGCGGCGAGATCGTCGATCTCGGCCGGCGTTGCGTGTCGCCCCGCGAAGAGGCCGAAGTTGACGCGGACCTCGATCCCGGGCTCCTCGTGCTCGCGCACGAACAGCGAGATGGCTGGCTCGTCGAACCGCGGGCTCATGCCCCAGCTCTATCCGTCTCAGCGAACTCCTAACGCTCCCGCGGTTCCCACTGGAAGCGGAAGACGGTGAAGACGAGGCCCGCGACCCCCCAGGCGGCGAGGACGGCGAGCGCCTGCGGCTGAGTCCAGAAGCCGTGTCCGCGCAGGTAGACGGCGTTGACGAGGTTGATGAAGTACCTGAGCGGCAGGACGTCGCCGATCGCGCGGAGGAAGGCGGGGTAGTGGCGCGTCGGCCCGAACGAGCCGGTCAGGAAGGCCGTCGGCAGGAGGATGAAGTTGACGACCGCGGATGAGCCCTCGGCGGAGCGGATCACCGAGGCGGTCGCGGTGCCCAGTGCGGCGAAGACGGCTGCGCCGATCACGACGGCAGCGGCGAACGAGCCTGCGTCGGACGGGAACGGCGTTCCGTACAGCGCGCGGCCGAGCAGGAACAGCGCAGCCGCTTGGAGCGCGAAGACGATCAGCGTCGAGACGAGGAGCGAGCCGACGTACGTCGCGGGCGGCAGGGGTGTCGAGCGGAGGCGCTTGAGGATCCCGCTCTCACGCCGGATCACGAGCTGGATCGCGAGCCCCGCAAAGGCGGTGTTCGCGCACCCGTAGCCGATGAGCCCGGCGAGCAGCGCTTCCGGCGCGGGCACGCCGTAGATCTTCCCCGAGTAGACCGAGCCGAGCAGGACGTAGAGCAGCAGCGGGAAGAGGAAGATGAAGAAGGCCGCCTCGCGGCTGCGCCAGAAGACGAGCTGCTCCGAGCGCAGCTGGTGCACGAAGAGCCGACGCGCCGGGCGGCGCACGCCGACGCGGATGGCCTCGGCGCTCATGCCTCGACCTCGGCTTCGGCCTCTTGTTCCTCGGCCGTGAGCGCGAGGTACACGTCCTCGAGCGACGGCCGTCGCACCTGGAGACCTTCGAGCTCCTCACCGCGCGCGACGGCCGCTGAGGCCAGGTCGGCGAGCACGCGCGTCGGCTCGTCGGTCCGCACAAGCACCTCCTCGCCGTCCTGCCGGTAGCGGATCTCGGTCTGGAGGTCGGTGGTCGTCAGCTCGGCCGGCGTCCCGACGCGCACGATCTGCCCCTCGCGCAGCACCGCGACGCGGTCGGCGAGCTGCTCGGCCTCGTCGAGGTAGTGCGTGGTGAGGAGGACGGTCTTGCCGAGCGAGCGGAGCGAGCGGATCATCTCCCACGCCGCGCGGCGGGCCTGCGGGTCGAAGCCGGTGGTGGGCTCGTCGAGGAAGACGAGGTCGGGATCGCCGACGAGCGCGATGCCGAGGTCGAGCCGCCGCTTCTGGCCGCCCGACAGCGACTTGACGCGCGCGTTCGCCTTGTCGACGAGCCCGACGAGCGCGATCACCTCGTCGACGTTCCGCGGCGCGCGGTAGTAACCGGCGAAGATCGCGTGCGTCTCGCGCACGGTGAGGTTCGGCCACAGCTGCGACTGCTGCAGGACGACGCCGATCCGCTCCCGGAAGTCCGGCCCGGGCCGCTCGGGGTCGTGGCCGAGGACGCGCACCTCGCCGGCGTCGCGCTTGCGGTAGCCCTCGAGGATCTCGACGGTCGTCGTCTTGCCGGCGCCGTTCGGCCCGAGCAGCCCGAAGACCTCGCCCTCCTCGATCTCGAAGTCGACCCCCCGGACCGCCTCGAGGTTCCCGTAGGCCTTGCGCAGGCCGCTGACCTCGATCGCGTGCATCCGCGGGGAAGGGTAGACGGGACGCGCCGCTACAGTCGCGCCCGTGGGGAGCTTCCGATTCGTCGTCGCCGACGTGTTCACCGACGTGCCGTTCGCCGGCAACCAGCTCGCGGTCTTCACCGACGCACGCGAGATCCCGGAGGAGCGGCTGCAGCCGCTCGCGCGCGAGATCAACTTCTCGGAGACCGTCTTCGTCTACCCCGCGGCAGGCGACGGGCACGCGCGGATCCGGCTTTTCACGCCGACGTTGGAGCTGCCGTTCGCCGGGCATCCCGTGCTCGGGACAGCGTTCGTCCTGGGCGGCCCGCTGCAGCTAGAGGAGCTCCGGCTCGAGACTGGAAGCGGTGTTGTCCCTATCCGGCTCGGGCGTGAGGACTCGCGGATTGTCTTCGGCTGGATGCGGCAGCCCGTCGTCACCGGGGAGAAGTACGAGCGGGCCGACGAGCTGCTCGCCCTGCTCGGCGTGGAGAGGAGCGAGCTGCCGGTCGAGCTCTACCGGCAGGGGCCGGGACACGTCCTCGTCGAGCTCGGCTCGCCGGACAAGGTGGCCGCCCTGCGACCGGACAGCGTCGGACTCGAGGAGCTCTCGCCGTACGGCACGGACTGCTTCGCACGGGACGGCGACCGGTGGAAGGCCCGTGTCTTCGTGCCGGCGCACGGCGTCGGCGAGGATCCCGCGACCGGCTCGGCCGCCGGGCCGCTCGCGCTCCATCTCGCGAGGCACGGACGGATCGCGTTCGGCGAGGAGATCGTCATCACGCAGGGAGTGGAGCTTGGGCGGCCGTCGACGCTGCACGCCGTCGCGCACTCGCCGGAGGAGGTCGACGTCGGCGGCTCAGCGGTCATCGTGGCGCGCGGCGAGTTCCGGCTGTGAGGAGGGTCGCCGTCATGGGCGGCTCGTGCACCGGCAAGACGACCGTCTCCCGCAGGCTTGCCGCGACGCTCGGCGTCCCACATGTCGAGATCGACGCCTTGCACCACGATCCCGGGTGGCAGGAGGCGCCTGCCGAGCTGCTCCAGACGCGCGTTCGCGCGGCCCTGGACTCCGCGCCCGACGGCTGGGTCGCCGACGGCAACTACCGCTCGAAGCTCGGATCGCTCGTGCTCGAGCGCGCCGACACGGTCGTCCACCTCGAGCCGCCCTTTCGCGTCGCCTTCTGGCGCGCGCTGCGCCGCACGATCGTGCGGACGATCACGCGCGAGGAGCTGTGGAACGGGAATCGCGAACAGATTCGCCACCTCTTCACCCGGTACTGGATTCCGTGGTGGGTGCTGCAGACCCACAGGCATTACGCGCGTGAGATACCGCAGCGCGTCGCCGAGCACCCGCACCTCGAGCTCGTGCACCTGAAGACGCCGCGCGAGCTGGCCGAGCTCCTCGACTCAATCGAGCCGTGGGCCGCCCGGGTCTAGCCGCCGCGGCCGCGAGCGTCGGCGTCGCCCTCCTGGTCTGCGCGTGCGGTTCCTCGCAGCGCGGCGTGGGACAGACGACGGTTCGCTACGGCATCTACCCGGGCGACACGATCCCGGTTCGGGACACGAATCCCAGGTCGCGTGCGTGCCGGCGGGATGCTGTGGCGTTTGCGCGCGGTTCGGCGAGCTTCCTCGCCCACTTCGGGCATCAGGCGGCATCTCCGGCGGACCCCTACTACATGCTGCTGCGGGAGCAGCTCGCCTACTTCGGGGCTCGCCGTTGCGATCCGAAGCTGCTCGGGCGCGCTCTCGAACGCCGTCTATCGGCCTCGGAACGGCGGCTGCTGCTCACGCATGCGTCCAGCGCCATGGCCGCCGTGCTGCGCCGCGCCCTTGCGGCCGTGGACGCGTGAAGCAGACTCAGTCGATCCAGGCGACCGAGTCGATGTCGGGCAGCTCGAACGGGAGCGACCGCCAGAAGACACCGCCGTTGGCCGAGACGTAAAGCCGGTTGCGCGCGGCGTAGAGCATCCGGTCCGGGTCGTCCTCGGCGACCGCGACAGCGAAGCCCGGGGGGAGACCGCCGCCCGCCTCGCGCCACGTCGCGCCGCCGTCGTTCGAGAGCATGAGGGGCGGCCGCCGCTCGACGACGACGACGACCGTCGAGCCGGAACGCGCCGCCGCGACGACCCGCGGCAGCGCCACCTCCGGCCGCTCGCCTACAGGCACCTCGGTTCCTTCCCCGAGCAGGGTTTCGTCCTCGACGTCGACGAGGAAGACGCCGGCCACCGTGCCGACCGCGGCGATCATCGCGCCGCCGCCGCGAGCAGGGCGGAGACGACGGCGCTCGCGCGCCGCGCCGCCGAGATCGGCCTGTGCCCGCCCGCGCGGGCGCTGAGGTAGGCGACCGAGAACGCGTCGCCCGCCCCGGTCGGGTCGCCGCGAGTGGGCCTCGCCGACACGCGCACGGCGGCGTCTCGCGTGAGGACGAGGGACCCGCCGGCCCCGAACGTGACGACGACCTCCGGGACGCCAAGCTCGCGCAGCTCCTCGAGCTCGCCGTCGCCGAGAATCGCCTGGGCCTCCTCCTCGGCGAGCTTGAGAATCGAGATGTGGCGCAGGAGCGTCCGGTCGAAGTCCCGGTCGAGCGTGAGCGAGCCGAGCCGGCGCGCGCGAACCAGTCCGTGGCCGTCGAGCAGCACGCGCCGGCGGCGCGCGATCCGCTCGAGCATCTCGGGCGGGAAGTCGTCGCGCAGCAGCGGCGCCACGTGCGCCCACTCGACTCGGCGCAGCACGCGCTCCGGCTCGTCGGATTCGGCCCACGGCTCCCCGATCGTGTCGACGCGCATCTCGCGGCCGCCGTCGGCGTCGTACCGGAAAGAGAAGGACGTCGTCTCGCCGGCCGCAATGAGCGAGACCGGCAGGCCGAGCGCCGCGAGACGCCGGTGGTACGAGCGCCGCTCGGGCTCACCGCACTTCGCGACCACGATCGCCTCCTGCTGGAGCGCCCTCAGCGCGCGTCCCGCGTGCCAGGGGCCGCCGCCGATGCGCGCGGTCCCGCCGTCCACGACGTCACGCGCAAGAGGGCCGATCACGGCGAGCGGTCGAACGACCCGCAAGCGTAAGCGCGACCGAGAGGACGAAGGCGAGGGCGAAGCTCGGCAGCGAGCCGCCGATCGCTCCCCGGCCGGGATGCGTGTGGTCGACGAGGTGGACCCACGAGGCCGGCCCGACCGGCGCGAGCCACTGGTAGAGGCAGAAGCCCGCGAGCCAGGCGGCGATCTGGGCCGGCCGGATCTCCGGAGCGCCGAAGGCGTCGCGGTTGCCCGCGAGCCACTGCGCGAGCAGCACGCCGAAGAGCGGCACGAAGAACGAGCCGAGCAGGTAGAGGAAGTCCTGGTAGTGGACGAGGTTGACGACGAACGTGCCCGCGGTCGCGATCCCTGCAACGGCGAGGATGAGCAGCCGCTGCGGCACCCTCGGCAGGACGTTCTGCAGTGAGACGGCGGCCGAGTAGACGTTCGCGAACGGCTCCTTCGTCTCGTCCACGCCGAGCGCGACGAGCGCGAGCGCGGCCCCGATTCCGCCGGTCGCGATCGCGCTGATCACCGACGGCGCATCCGCGAGGCCGCGCGAGAGCAGCAGAATCGCGCCGAGCGCGTACAACCACACGTTCGGGAGGAAGTAGCCGACGGCGGCTCCCCAGAACGCGCCGCGGCCGCTCCTCGAGAAGCGCGTGTAGTCGGCGGCGAGCGGCAGCCACGAGACCGGCATGGCCACCATCAGGTCGACTCCCTGCCAGAAGCTGAGCCCGCCCTTGCCGGGCCGGGACCACAGCGCGCCGAGGTGCGCGTCGTGCAGCGCCCACCAGGTGAGGTAGGCGAGCGAGGCGAGGACGACCCACAGCGCGACGCGCTTCACCCACTCGCGGACGAAGCCGATCGGCCCGACGAGCGCGAGGATCGTCGCGGCCGCGGCGGCTGCGAGCTTCCACGCCCAGAGCGGGCCGTGCACGAGCGCCCGCGCGGCGGTTGCGATGACGAGCACTTCGAAGATCGTCCAGCCGAGGTTCTGGAGGACGTTGAGCCCGGTGGGGAGGTAGGAGCCCGCGCGGCCGAGCGGCGCGCGCAGCAGCACCATCGCCGGCACGCCCGCCTCGGCGCCGATCGCGGCGGCGAACCCGAGCAGCGCGTTGCCGAAGATCCCGCCGACGAGGATCGCGAGCAGCGCCTGAGGGAGCGAGAGGCCGGGCACGAGGAAGGCGCCGGCGACGAGGACGAGCAGGCTGAGCCCGAGGCTGCTCCACAGCATCCCGTTCTCGAGCCCGCCGAGCGTGCGGAGGCGATCGGGAACCGGGCTGATGCCCCAGGCTGGTGCTCTTTCCCGAATCGCTCCTCCCTTCGCCGGCATGACCCGGATCAGGTTCGACGGGTGTGATCTCAGCCGCGTGGCGCGCGGCACCCCGGTGCCACGAGTGTACGCCCAGCATGGGCACTGAGCCCGACCTCGATTTACAGCGGCTTTACGCGAGAGGACACACAATCCGAGGTGCGGCTGGGAATGCGTCAGTTCAAGGCCAGCCGAAATCAGGAGGGATTCCGATGCGCAAGCTTCCGCTACTTCTGCTCGCCGCCGCCTTCCTCGCCGCGGCAGTCGCTACCGCCGACAGGGCGAGCACCGCCGCCACGGCGTCTCAGACGGTGACGATCACTCACACCGGCTACAAGCCGACGTCCGTCTCGATCGCGGTCGGCGATGCCGTCGCTTTCAGCAACGGCGACACGGTCGCCCACACGGTCGACTTCAAGTCGACGACGGGAATGCACTGCGGAGTCGCGCTTCCGCTCGTGCTTCAGGCGGGACAGAGCGCGAGCTGCACCTTCTCGAGCACGGGCAAGTTCAATTTCTCCGATCCCGCGAACAAGGGGAAGGGCTTCCACGGCACGGTCACCGTCGGGACGGCCCTCGTGTCCAGCATCACGGTCTCGCCGAAGGCGGTCGTCTACGGTCGCAAGACGACCCTGGCGGGGACGCTCGCAAGCCAGCAAGCGGGGCAGTCGCTCCAGGTTCTCGCGCAGCCGTGTGGCGCGTCGACGCCGTCTCCGCTCGCGACCGTCACGACGACCACCGGCGGAGTGTTCAGCTACGTGGCGCAGCCTTCGATGCAGACGGCCTACACGGTGAAGTCGAAGAACCTCACGAGCAGCGCGGCAACCGTCGGGGTCAAGCCGCGCCTTCGGCTTGCCAAGGTCGCGCGGCATCGGTATTCGCTCTCCGTCTTCGCTGCGCAGAGCTTCGCCGGGAAGTCCGCCACCTTCGAGCGTTATCGGCCCGCGCTCAAGCGGTGGCGGGCCGTCCAGCGCGTGCTCCTGCACGCGAACTCGTCGGGGGTTGCTCCGACCGTGATCACCTCGGCGAAATTCCGCTCGAGCCTGAAGGCGCGGCAGCGGGTGCGCGTCGTTCTCGGGCAAAAGCAGGTCGGCTCCTGCTACCTCGCAGGCACGAGCAACACCGTTCGCAGCTGACGACTGCTTCAGGGAGAGCCGGGGCAAGCTGGGCCCCGGCTCTCCCGCCGTAGGCGGCGAGGGAGCGGGGAGTGCCGACAGTTCGAGGGCTAGGCCGCCCGCAGGCGCTCGACGAGCGCCTCTAGGTCGACCGGCCCTGTCGTGTCGATCCGGATCGTTTCGCCGGGCAGGTCGAGCGGCTCGTAGCTGCCGTTCTCGATCAGCTCGCGCGTCGGGCCGATCCGCTCGCTGTCGACGTGGCCGGGATGCCGCTCGCGGGATGCGTAGCGCTCGAGCAGGACCTCGAGCGGCGCGCTGCACTGGACCTGCACGAAGCGGGCGGGAAGTGCGGCAAGTCGCGCCGCCACCTCGCCGCCGCGAACGAAGTTGGCCTCGAGCACGAGGCTCGCGCCGGCCCTGAGCGATTCCTCGGCCAGGGCGAGCATCACGCCGAAGGTCGGCGGGCCGAGACGCTGCGACCACTGGGCATCACCCGTTCCGAGCCCGTCGAAGAGCGCCTCCTTGATCGTGTCCTTCGCGATCAGCGGCAGACGAAGCCGTGCCGCGAGCTCCCGCGCGACGGTCGTCTTCCCCGCCGCCGGCGGTCCGGTTACGACCACCAGCAACGGCGCGTCCACCGTTCGCCCTATTCGCCCAGCAGTCGCCGCAGCACGTATTGGAGGATGCCGCCGTGGCGGAAGTACTCCCGCTCGCGCGGCGTATCGAGCCGCAAGCGGGCCGCGAACTCCGTCCCGTCCGCCCGCACCGTGACCTCGTGGGCCTCGCCACCCTCGACGCCGGAGATCGAGAACTCCTCGCGGCCGGTCAGCCCGAGCGACTCTGCGCTGTCGCCGTCCATGAACTGGAGCGGCAGGATGCCCATCATCAGAAGGTTTGAGCGATGGATCCGCTCGTACGACTCCGCGATCGCCGCACGCACGCCGAGCAGGTTCGGCCCCTTCGCCGCCCAGTCGCGCGACGAACCCGAGCCGTACTCCTTCCCGGCGATGACGATCGTCGGCACACCCTCGGCGCGGTAGCGCTCGGCGACCTCGAAGATCGTGCCCTCCTCGCCGTCCGGCAGGTGGACGGTCCACGTCCCTTCGCTTCCGGGCACGAGGAGGTTCTTGAGCCGGACGTTCGCGAACGTTCCACGCACCATCACCTCGTGGTTGCCGCGGCGGGCGCCGTACGAATTGAACTCGCGCCGCTCGACGCCGTGCTCGGTGAGGTACTTCCCCGCCGGCGAGTCGGGGCGGATGGCGCCGGCCGGCGAGATGTGGTCGGTCGTCACGGAGTCGCCGAGCATGACGAGGCAGCGGGCTCCTTCCACGTCGGCGACCGGCTCGGGCTCGCGCAGCATCCCCTCGAAGTACGGAGGCAGCTGCACGTACGTCGACGCGGGATCCCACTCGTACAGCTCTCCCTCCGGCGTGTCGAGCGCACGCCAGCGCTCGTCGCCGGTGAAGACGTCGGCGTACGTGGAGGAGAACATCTCCCCCTGCACCGACTTGCCGATCACGCGGTCGATCTCGTCCCGGCTCGGCCAGAGGTCGCGCAGGAAGACGTCCTCGCCGTCCGAGCCCTGCCCGAGCGGCTCGTTCACGAGGTCGACGTCCATCCGTCCGGCGAGCGCATAGGCGACGACGAGCGGCGGCGACGCGAGGTAGTTCGCCTTCACCTCGCCGTGGATGCGCGCCTCGAAGTTCCGGTTGCCGGAGAGGACGGCGCAGACGACGAGGTCGCCCTCGGCGACAGCGGCGCTGATCGGCTCCGGCAGCGGGCCGGAGTTGCCGATGCACGTCGTGCAGCCGTAGCCGACGGTGTTGAAGCCGAGCTCGTCGAGGTACCGGTCTAGACCGGAGGCGCGGTAGTACTCGCTCACGACCTTCGAGCCCGGCGCGAGGGAAGACTTGACCCACGGCCTCCGCTCGAGCCCGCGCTCCACCGCCTTCTGCGCGAGCAGGCCGGCCGCGATCATCACCGACGGGTTCGACGTGTTCGTGCAGGACGTGATCGCCGCGATCACCACTGAGCCGTGCTCGAGCGCGTACTCCTCGCCCTCGACGGCGACCTGCTTCTTCTCGAGCGTCGCGGTGCGCCCCGGTGCCGTTGGCGGTTCCTCGGCGTCGTCCACCCCGTCGCCGGTCGGCGGGTCGCTCGCCGGGAACGAATCCGCCATCTCCTTGTCGTAGGTCCCGTTCCCGTATTCGACGCCGAAGGTGCCGAGCGAGTCGACGAACGCCTCCTTCGCGTCCGCGAGCGGCACGCGGTCCTGCGGCCGGCGTGGGCCTGCGAGGGACGGCTCGACGTCGTCGAGGTCTAGCTCCACGACCTGCGAGTACTCCGGGTGCTCGTCCGGCTCGTGCCAGAGCAGGTTCTCCTTGCAGTACGCCTCGACAAGGGCGACGCGCTCGGGGCTGCGGCCGGTGAGGCGCAGGTACTCGAGGGTCACGTCGTCGACGGGGAAGAAGCCGCAGGTCGCGCCGGTCTCGGGGCTCATGTTGCCGAGCGTCGCGCGGTCCGCGAGCGCGAGCGAGCCGACGCCCGGCCCGAAGTACTCGACGAGCTTCCCGACGACGCCGGTCTTGCGCAGGATCTGGGTCACCGTGAGCACGAGGTCGGTCGCCGTCGCTCCTTCGCGCAGCGCGCCGGTGAGCCGGAAGCCGACGACCTGTGGAATCAGCATCGAGACGGGCTGGCCCAGCATCGCGGCCTCCGCCTCGATGCCGCCGACGCCCCACCCCAGCACGCCCAGCCCGTTGATCATCGTGGTGTGAGAGTCGGTGCGCGAGGTACTCGAGGTTGACCTGGTGGCAGATGCCGGTGTTCGGCGGCACGACACGGAAGTTGTCGAATGCGCCCTGGCCCCAGCGGAGGAAGGCGTAGCGCTCGCGATTCCGTTCGAACTCGAGCTCGACGTTCCGCTCGATCGCCAGCCGAGATGCGAACTCGTCCACCTGGACGGAGTGGTCGATCACGAGCTCCGCCGGGATCAGCGGATTGATCGCCTTCGGGTCGCCGCCCTGCGCGCGCATCGCGTCGCGCATCGCCGCGAGGTCGACCACTGCGGGCACGCCCGTGAAGTCCTGCAGCAGGACGCGGGCGGGGTGGAAGGAGATCTCGCGCGACGGCTGAGCAGCTGCGACCCAGGATGAAACCGCTTCGGCCTCGTCCGCGCTCCCGTTGCGGAGGACGTTTTCGAGCAGGATCCGGAGCGTGTACGGGAGCCGGGCAGCGGCGGGGTCGAGCTTGCGGACCCCGTAGCTCTCGTCGCGGGGTGCCTGCCGACAGCGATTCGCGCTGTCGCCTGCGGGGGATACAGCGCCGCGTGAAGCACGTCTTCGCGTGGGGCGCCTGGTGGCTCGCCCTCTTCTGGCTCTGGTTCCTCCTCGTAGGCGAGTGGAACAGGCAGGAGCTGGTCGCCGCCGCGCTCGCGGCCACGGTCGCGGCGACCCTGGCAGAGTTCGCACGGGTGCGAACCGGCTTCCGTGCGCGTGTGCCGCCGCGTGCGCTTTCGGACGTGCCGAGCGTCCTGGGAATGGTGGTCGTCGACTTCGGGATCGTCGTCTGGGCGCTGCTTGCAAGCGTCGCGCGCCGACGCGTCGTGCGGGGCGAATTCGTCTCGCGCGAGCTCGCGCGCGGAACGGTCGCGGCTCGCGGGGTGGGGCCCCGGGCCTGGACGGCACTTGCCGCCTCGTACAGCCCGAACGCCTACGTCATCGACATCGAGTCCCAGGACTGCACCGTCCTCCTCCACGACCTCGTCCGTCATCGCGAATCCGAGAGGCCGGCCTGAACGCCTTTCAGATCGCGGCCACGGTCCTGATCGCGGCCCTCGCCCCGCTGCTCGTCGCGGCCTCGCTGCGCCGGCCGATCGACGGGCTGGTCGCGGTGGAGACGGCGGGCGCGGTGACGACGCTCGCGCTGGTCTGTCTCTCGGTGGGCCTGGGCCAGTCCTTCCTCTTCACGGTTGCCGTGATCGCCGCGGTGGCGTCCTGGATCGGCGGCCTCGTGTTCGCCCGCTTCCTCGGCCGGTGGATCTGATGCACGCCGCTGACCTTGCCGTCGACATCCTGCTCGCCCTCGGTGTCGGCGCCGAGTTGCTGTGCGTCGCCGGAGTGCTCGTGATGCGGACGACCTTCGACCGGCTCCACTACGCGGCGGCCGCCACCACGGTCCCGGCCCTTCTCGTCTTGGCCGCCGCGCTCGTCCGGGAGCACGTGACGTCGGGAGGGCTGGAGGCGATTGCGGCGGTCGGGCTCCTCTTCCTCCTCAACCCGGCGCTCGTGATCGCGACCGCTCGGGCCGCTCGGCGCATCGAGGAGGCGGGGGAGACGTGATGGTGCTCGCGACGCTCGTACCGCTGCAGGCGGTCGCGTTCGGCCTCGTCGCGCTCGGCGCTCCGGTCGTCGTCCTCACCCGCGACCCGCTCCGGCAGGCGCTCGTGAACGGGGTCTACGGCGTCTCCCTCGTCTGCCTGTTCGTCGTGCTCGAGGCGCCCGATCCGGCGCTGTCGATGCTTGTCGTCACGGGGATCGGCTACCCGCTCGTGATCCTCGCCGCGATCGCGCGGGTGCGCACCGAAGAGCGAAGGAAGGAACGGGACGATCGATGAGCCGCCGCGTCCGAATCGCCGTTCTTACGCCGGCGCTGTTCGGGCTCGGCGCGCTCTTCGCCT
>VAXA01000120.1 GCA_005883365.1 Actinomycetota bacterium | reverse complement strand
AGTAGCCCCGTTCGCTCGCGCTCTCGGCGCCGAAGATGAGCAGGTCCGAGCCAGCGAGCATGGCCCTCGTGGCGGTGTGCGGGATCGTGTCCGCGGCCGGTGCGGTCAGCGAATCGGTCACGGTTACGCCTTCGAAGCCGAGCGTCTTCCGCAGCAACCCGTTTGCGATGGCGCTCGAGAAAGCGGCCGGCTCGTCAGTCGCATCGAGCTTGGGGTAGATGGCGGTCGAGAGCATCACGAGCTTCACGCCGGCGTGGATGGCGCTCTCGAACGGGAGCAGGCCCTGGCGGATCTTCCAGGCGGCGGCTCCGATCACGATCCGTCCCTTGTCGGTGTTGCCGCTCGCGAGGCCGAGGCCGGGGAAGTGCTTCGCCGTGGCCGCGATCCCGTTCGCCTGTAGCCCGCCGACGAACGCGCGGGCCAGCTGTGCGTTCCGCGAGCGGGAGTGCGAGAAGGCGCGCGAGCCGAGGAAGGTGCTCGCCGAGTTCGGCGTGTCGACGACGGGGGCGAAATCGACGTCGATGCCGACGGAACGAAGGGCCGTCGCTGCGGCCGAAGCCTGGGCATGCGCGGCAGATGCGCCGGACATGTCGGCGGGGGCCTCGGTCGGAGGCGCCCACGCCAGGCGTCTGACGATCCCGCCCTCCTGGTCGACTGCGATCAGGAGCGGCTCGCCGCGTGTGCAGGCCGCCCGCTGCAGCTTCGCGGTGACGGTCGCCGCGGTGTCGTGCGTGAGCCAGCCGTTGCGCAGCAGGACGACGCCGCCCATCTTCCCGTTGCGAATCCGCGCGAGGAACGCCCGGCTCGGCGGCGCGACGAGCGTTCCCATCACGGTCTCCGCGGTGTCCTCGAAACCGGCCGGGCCCCCCGCGTGCGTCTCCGCCGCCGCCGAATTCGACGGGCCCGGTCTGACGCACGCCGTCACCACTACGACCGTCGCGATGGCGGCGAGGCCCGCAAGTGCCCTCTTCATCGCGAACAAGGTAGCTCCCGTTCCCGAGACGACAGGGGCGGCGATTGCCGGCCTGCGGCCCCGGACTAGACTCAGCGCATGGCGCAGGCGCCCGTACTCCCGGCCGGGTTCGAGCTACCGCTCGAGGCTCGGCTGCCGCGGATCGGCGCGGTCGACGCGGTCGCGCTCGAGGAACGCGCGGCGTCGCTCGCGAAGCGCTCGATCAAGCGCGAGGCGAAGGTCTGGGCGCTCCTGCTGGCGATTCGCACGACCGATCTGACGACGCTCGAGGGCTCGGATACGCCGGGGAAGGCGGCGGCGATCGCCTCGAAGGCGCGCCGGCCGGATCCGTCCGATCCGTCCGTGCCGCCGGTCGCCGCGGTGTGCGTCTATCCGAACCTCGTGCCGGCCGTGCGGGAGCGCCTGGTGGGCAGCGACGTGAAGGTTGCGGCGGTGGCCACGGGGTTCCCCTCCGGCCAGTACCCGACGGCGGTCAAGGTCGCCGACGTCCGCGCGACCGTCGAGCTGGGGGCGGACGAGATCGACATGGTGATCGACCGGGGCGCGTTCCTCTCGGGCCGCTACGCGAAGGTCTACGACGAGATCGTCCAGGTGAAGGAGGCCTGCGGCGAGGCGCACCTGAAGGTGATCCTCGAGACGGGAGAGCTCGGCACGTACGACAACGTGCGGCGGGCGACGCTGCTCTCGATCGCGGCGGGGGCGGACTTCGTCAAGACCTCGACGGGGAAGATCGCGCCGGCCGCGACGCTGCCGGTCGCCCTCTGCATGCTCGAGGCGATCCGGGACGTGTACGAGGAGACGGGCCGGCGCGTCGGCTTCAAGGCGGCGGGTGGGATCCGGCAGGCGAAGCAGGCCGTGCAGCACCTCGTGGTCGTGCACGAGACCCTCGGGCCCGAGTGGCTGACCCCCGACCTGTATCGGCTCGGCGCGTCGTCGCTGCTGAACGACATCCTGATGCAGCTGCGCAAGGAGCGCACCGGCGCGTACCAGAGCGGCGACTACTTCACGCTGGATTGAAGAGGCACGCTTTCGTGACGCAAACGGCACACCCTCGAGAGCTTTTCGGGCCTACCCTTGCCCCCTCCCATAAGGGTGGGGGGTGGGTTTGGGGTCCGCACACCTCGCGCCTTGCATCCGTCCCTATCCGACGTGCCGGGAGCAGACGTGGCTGAGCTCGACAAACCGCGCGCCGAGGTCGGCGTCCCAGGCGACTGGACGTACGCCAGCGCCCCTGAGTCGCGCGACATCGTCCACATCGCCGAGCAGTACGGCTACTTCGTCGGCGGCGAGTGGCTCGAGGCCGCAGAGACCTACGAGACGATCGCCCCCCGCGACGAGGAGCCCCTCGCGGCGGTCGGCCAGGCCAACCCCGCCGACGTGGGACGCGCCGTCGCCGCCGCCCGCGCCGCCTACGCCGACGGCTGGTCGTCGCTTCCGGGCTCCGAGCGCGCGAAGTATCTCTTCCGCATCGCCCGCCTCCTCCAGGAGCGGGCGCGGGAGTTCGCAGTGCTCGAGTCGCTCAACGGCGGCAAGCCCATCAAGGAGTCGCGCGACGTCGACCTCCCGCTCGCCGCCGCCCACTTCTTCTACTACGCCGGCTGGGCGGACAAGCTCGAGTACGCCTTCCCCAACCGGCGCCCGACCCCGGTCGGCGTCGCCGGCCAGATCATCCCCTGGAACTTCCCGCTCCTCATGCTCGCGTGGAAGGTCGCGCCCGCGCTCGC
This sequence comes from Actinomycetota bacterium, assembly GCA_005883365.1. GTDB lineage: Bacteria > Actinomycetota > Thermoleophilia > Gaiellales > Gaiellaceae > Palsa-739. The sequence goes on along the minus strand of VAXA01000120.1, from coordinate 159 downwards.
CTGTGGCAACACCGTCGTCCTCAAGCCCGCCGAGACGACGCCCCTCACTGCGCTCCTCTTCTGCGACGTCCTCCGGCAGGCGGAGCTCCCCGCGGGCGTCGTGAACATCGTCACCGGCGACGGGCGCACCGGCGCCGCGCTCGTCGAGAACGAGGACGT
>VAXA01000119.1 GCA_005883365.1 Actinomycetota bacterium | reverse complement strand
GACGACCTCTGCGAAGCCGTTCTTGGCGACGTAGTCCCGCAGTCCGAGGACGAGGGCGCGACGCATCTGCTGGAGCTCCTCGGCGAACGGGACGAGCGGCGGCTCCAACGGCGCCCGGTCGCCGCGCTCCGGCAGTGCGACCTCGATCGTCGTCACCTCCGGCAGCTCCGACAGCTCGCGCGCGAGCGCACGCCTGCGGACATCACGCAGCCGTCGCGCCACGACGGCGGACGGCTCGACGTCGACGACGAGCAGACACTCCTCGAACCCCGGCGCCCGCGCGAGCACCTCGCCCTCGTCGTCGAGGACGAGGGAGTGCCCGTCGAAGATGAGCTCGTCCTGGCCGCCCACGGTGTTGCAGAAGGCGACGAAGCAGACGTTGTCGAGCGCCCGCTGGCGGAACATCGCCTCCCGCTCGCGCTCACGGCCGACGTGGAACGGCGAGGCCGAGATATTGACGAGCAGCTCGGCCCCGGCGAGCGCGAGCTCCGTCGCCGGCGGCCCCGGCTGCCACATGTCCTCGCAGATCGTCACACCGATGCGCGCCCCGGCCGCCTCGACGATCACGAGGTCGCGACCCGCGGCGAAGTAGCGGTCCTCGTCGAAGACGCCGTAGTTCGGGAGGAACCGCTTCCGGTGGACGCCGCGGACGGCGCCGTCCGCGCAGATCGCGCAGGCGTTGTAGAGGTCGCCGTCATACAGCGGCACGCCGACGAGCGCCACGAGGTCACTCGTCTCCGCCGCGATGCGCTCGAGGGAGGCGCGGGCAGCGCCGACGAAGCTCGGCCGAAGGAGAAGATCCTCGGGCGGATAGCCGGTCACGGCGAGCTCCGGGAAAAGGACGAGGTCGGCGCCCGCGGCACGCGCCTCCCCGATCCGCGAGAGGATCAGCTCACGGTTGCCGTCGAGGTCCCCGACGACCGGATTCACCTGCGCAAGTGCCAGGCGCATAGTTTCAGCCTAACAGTCGAAAACCCCGCGGCTAGGGCCGACGGAGGCGGATCGCGTTCCAGTCGTGCTCGAGGATCTCGCCGATGCGCCCGCGCAGCGCTTCGGGCGGGTCGTGCTCCGCGTGGAGGTAGCGGCCGCTCAGAGCGTCGAACTCGCCCGACGCGAGCGCCCTCACGAGCCGCGGAGCGCACTCCCGCGGCGTCCACGGCATGTCGTCGGGGAAACCCGCGGTCATCTCGGTTCGCACCATCCCGGGGCTGATCACGAAGACCGGGATCCTGTCGCCGAGCGCGTGCGCGAGCGTCTCGCCGTAGCGGCAGACGGCAGCCTTCGAGGAGGTGTACGCGGTCTCGCTCTGCCCGGGGAGGTACGCCGAGCCGCTGCCGACGATCACGATCCGGCCGGCATCTCGCTCGAGCATCCCGGGGATGGCTGCACTGCAGCAGAGATGGACGCCGAGCACGTTCACCTCGAACGTCCGCCACCAGACCTCGGGCTCGCGCTCCCAAGGTAACCCCTCCCCACTTGCGGTGCCGGCGTTCGCGACCAGCAGGTCGATCGGCCCGAGCTCGGCGAACCAGCGCTCGACGTCCTCCCGCTTCGATACGTCGCCGACGAGCGCGCGGCCGCCGATCGCCGACGCGACGCCCTCGACCTGGTCCGCTGTGCGCCCGCTGACGGCGACCTCCATTCCTGCCGCCCCGAGCTCCCGCGCGACGTTCTCGCCGATTCCGCGGCCGCCGCCGGTCACGAACGCCCGCTGTCCCGCCAGCTCGGCCATGGCGCAACTCTAATTTGCCGACGTAAGTTAGCGCCCGCTAACCTAGTGAGCGCTAACTTCGGACGAGGAGAACGATGAGAGCACGGGTGCTGGCCGTCCTGGCGGCCGAGGAGAACCGCAAGTGGTGGACGCTGTTCGCGGTCTCGTTCGGCCTCTTCATGATCATGCTCGACAACACCGTCGTGAACGTTGCGTTGCCGACGATGCAGCGCGACCTACACGTCTCGATCTCGCAGCTCGAGTGGGTCGTGATCGCGTACGCGCTCACCTTCGCCTCGCTCCTGATCACGGGCGGCAAGCTCGCCGACCTCTACGGCCGCCGCCGCATCTTCGTGGTCGGCCTCGTCATCTTCTCGCTCTCCTCGCTTGCATGCGGGCTCGCTTCGAGCGCCGGCTTCCTCATCGGTGCGCGCGCGGTGCAGGGAGTGGGTGCCGCGCTCATGAATCCGGCGACGCTCTCCATCATCGTTGCCACTTTAGCGCCGAAGCAGCGTGGCCAGGCGATCGGGATCTGGGCCGGCGTCTCTGCGCTCGCGCTTGCGATCGGCCCGCTCGCGGGCGGCTTGATCACGCAGCATCTGAACTGGAACTGGATCTTCTTCATCAACGTCCCGGTCGGCGCCCTCGCGATCGTCGTCTCGCAGCTCGTGATCCGCGAGTCGCGCGACACGTCGGTCGAGCAGAGCATCGACCTGCCCGGCCTTGCCACTTCGGTCGGCTTTCTCTTCGCGTTGAGCTACGCGCTCGTCGAGGGGAACCGGCATGGCTGGACGTCGCCCGAGATCCTCGGCCTGTTTGCAGCCTCTGCGGCTCTGTTGGCTGCGTTCGTCCTGGTCGAGCACCGGCAGCGCCTGCCGATGCTCGACCTCTCGCTGTTCCGCATCGGCGCCTTCACCGGAGCGAACGTCGTGGCGATGCTCGTCACGCTCTCGATGTTCGGCGTCTTCTTCTTCGTCTCGCTCTACGTCCAGAACATCCTTCATTACTCAGCGACGCAGGCGGGCGCGATCTTCCTGCCTATGGTGTTGCTGATCAGCGTCATAGCGCCGGTCGCGGGCAAGCTCTCCGACAGCGTCGGCTCCCGCTGGCTGATGGGCGGCGGCATGACGCTGCTCGGCATCTCCCTGCTTCTGTACGAACGCGTCGGTGTCCATTCCAACTTCTGGACCCTGTTGCCGCAGCTGCTCGTCGGCGGCGTCGGCATGGCGATGACCATGTCGCCGATGACGTCGGCCGCGATGGGTGCGGTTCCGGTGGAGAAGGCCGGCGTCGGCTCGGGTGTCCTCAACAGCTTCCGTCAGGTCGGCGGCTCGCTCGGGATCGCGGTGATGGGAGCGATCGTCGCGGCGTCCATCCACCACTCGCCGGGCTCGGCGGCCGGCGCGCAGGACTACGTCGACGGACTGCACAGGGGCTTCGAGGTGGCCGCGGCGATCACCTTCGTCGCGGCGTTCGTCGCGGTCGTCACGGTGCGGACCCGGCCCGAGGTCGTGCGCGAGCACATCGCGGAGCTGGCTGCGTGAGCACCACCGCGACCCGCATGCCGGCGGCGGAGCGCCGGCAGCACCTCGTCGAGACGGCAATCCGCCTGTTCACCGAGGGGAGCTACCACGGCACGACGACCGCCGAGATCGCTCGCGCCGCGGGCATCTCCGAGCCGATCCTCTACCGCCACTTCGCCTCGAAGCGCGAGCTCTATCTCGCGGGGCTCGAGCACGTCTGGACGAAGGTGCGTGCGGGCTGGGAACGGGCGCTCGCCGACGCGCCTGACGCGTGTGCGGCCGTCGAGGCGATCGGCAAGGGACACGTCTCGGTCCGCTCTGCGAAGTTCCAGCTCGCCGAGCTGTGGGTGCAGGCTCTGAGCGACGCATCGGAGGATCCGGAGCTACGGCGACACCTACGCCGGCACATGCGCGAGGTGCACGACTTCGTTGCGGACCTGATCCGGCGCGGCCAGGCGCAGGGGGCGATCGCCGCGGAGCGGGACGCCGACTCGGAAGCGTGGATCATGCTCGCGGGCGGCATCCTCGGCATGGTCGGCAGACGAGTCGGCCTGCTCGACGACGGGGAGCTCCAGGCCATCCGCGCCGCCCGCCTCACCTGGTTGCGCGCCTGAACTAATGCCTTTTGCGTGCCGCGACCGACATGCGCGGGCGCGGCAGTGGCGCGAGCGGAAAGCACAGCGTCAGCGCACTCGCGCCGAAGGCACGCCTGCGCCAGCGAAGCGGGCGAAGCGCCCAAATGAAAAGGCCCCGGCTGCGGCTCCGGGGCCTTCTCGAGAGGCGCGCCACTCTCGGTGGGATTTGAGGAGGCGGATCTGCGGCCCACCCGCTTCCGTTCCTTGACCGGGAGTTCCCGGCGCGCCCCCTGCGAACCTCGGCCTGGCGTCCGGCCTGGTTGCAAGGTGCGCTCACTATAGGAGCCTCCGGGGCGCTCGTCAAGTAGCTCGGTCAAGTGATTCTGCGTTTCGCATGGTTGACCGAATTTCCCACTGAATACGCTCAAATGGGGGATGTCCAAACCGGCCAACTTGCGCTTCAGTGAAGTATGCGCTTGACTAGGCGCGCCGAGACATGCCCATGCGAGACACCGTCAGCCGCACCCGCAGAACCAGCCCCGAAGGCCTTCGCCTCGGGGAACGGCTCCGCCAGCTTCGCGTCGCCGCCGGGCTGACGCAGAGCGAGCTGGCGGGCGACCGCTTCTCGAAGGAGTACGTCTCCCAGATCGAGCGCGGCAAGACCCGCCCGACGAAGGGCACGATCGAGTGGCTCGCCGAGCGTCTCGGGGTCGACGCCGGCTTCCTCGCGAGCGGCGTCGCCGCCGACGAGCGTGCCCGGCTCGAGGGATCCCTCACGCGCGCCGAGGCGCTGTACGAGGCGCAGCAGGACGAAGAGGCGGCGGACGCGTTCGAGGCGCTCCCCGCGGCTGCCCGCGCAACCGGGGTTCCGGAGCTGCAGGTACGCGCGCTGGTCGGGAGCGGGCTCGCGAAGATGCGCGTCGGCGACCACCGCGCCGCGCTCGTGCTCCTCAACGAGGCGCGCGCGATCTCCGAGGCCGAGGCCTTCTCCGACGTCGAGCGGGCAGACGTCCTGCTCCGTCTCGGCGGCTGCCGCGTCCAGCTCAACAGCATCCAGACCGCACTCGGCCTGCTCAACGAGGCATTCTCGCTTGCCGAGCGCTCGGGTCTGCCCTGCGACGCGCTCAAGGCGAGCATCCTCTCCTGGAGGGCTCGCTGCTGGCTCATCCAGCGCGACTACGAGGCCGCCAAGGAGGACGTGGAGCGCGCGCTCGAGCTTGCGCACGCCGTCGACGATCTGCGCACGGTGGGCGCCGCGTACTTCCAGGCCTCGCTCGTTGCCGACCGCGAGGGCCGCTGGGTACTCGCGCGCAACTACGCGGAGCGGGCGCGGGAGGCATATGCCCAGCTCGCGGACCGCGTCCACGTCGGGCAGCTGACCAACAATCTCGGCGGCCTCAACTTCTTGCTCGGGAAGACCGAGGACGCCATCGAGCTACTCAAGGAGGCGTTCTCGATCGCGCTCGAAGCCGGCCAGGACGCTGACGCCGGTCGCGCCGTTTCTTCGCTCGCCCAGGTCCATCTCCGGACGGGCAACGCCGAGCGCGAACTGCGCTGGAACTGCTCGACGGCCGCGTCGACTACGTCGACGAGACCGGCAACGCGCAGCTCGTGCTCGGCCGGGCCCTGCTCGAGCAAGGCCGGCTCGAGGATGCGGAAGCGGCTTTTGCCGCCGCCGAGACGAGCTTCGGCGAGCTGGGGTCCGCCAGCCACCGCGCTGCCGCTTGGATCGCGCGCGGCGACCTCGCCGCCCAACGGGGCGAGCACGAACGTGCGGCAGAGCTTTATCGCACCGCCGCAGAGGCCCTTCAGGACGTCCGTTTCTAAGGAAGGAGGTGACGACTTGACGAAGGCACGGTTCATGTATCTGCTGGTCATCGCATCGCTCCTCGCCTACTTCCTCGCGTGTGGGTATCCCCACGGCGGGATGAGCAGCGGCGGCGGCTTCTAGGAAATCCCTTGCGGCTGCGGCGACGTTTGTCGCGCGCTGGAGACGACCCCTGCAGGATCGTCTACGCGTCGCC
>VAXA01000019.1 GCA_005883365.1 Actinomycetota bacterium | reverse complement strand
TCATCGGCCATTTCCAGGCGCTGACGGCGGCCGCGCTCGCGCGCTAGAGTCGTCACCTTCGCCGGTTTCGACAACAGGAGGGCAATCCGTGAAGCGTCTACTCCCGCTGCTAGGGGTCGCGGCGCTCGTCGCCACGCTCGCCGCCTGCGGCGGCGGCGGCTCGAAAAGCACGACCTCGACGGGCGGGGCCTCGAACGTGCCCAACCCGATCGTCTATTGCGTTGACACGACGTACCCGCCGGCTGAGTCAATCGTGAACGGGAAGGCCGCGGGTTACGACATCGACATCGCGAACGCCGTCGCGAAGCAGCTCGGCTCGACGGCGCAGATCAAGACCACAGGCTTCACCGTCATCATCCCCGCGCTGCTGCACAAGAAGTGCAACGCGATCATCAGCTCGATGACGGTGACCGCGGACCGCGCGAAGCAGGTCCACTTCACGCCGTACGTCAACGTGGGCGCCTTCCTGATGGTGAAGAAGGGCAATCCGTCGCACATCACCGACCTCGCGTCGCTCAGCGGCAAGGCCGCCGCCGTCGAGGCTTCGACGACGGAGCTCGCCGGTCTGCAGGCTGAGAACAAGACCCTGCAGAAGCAGGGCAAGCCGCAGATCACGATCAAGAGCTACCCGGCCGACACGAGCGCCGCAGCGGCGATCCAGGCCGGAAAGGTCGACGCGTACTTCGCCGACGCTCCGCCCGTCCTCTACTACATACGGACGACGCACGGGAAGTTCCAGACCGCCGGCCAGCAGGTCGAAACGGCACCCGAGGGCATCGCCACCCGGAAGGGCGACCCGCTCGGGCCGCAGATCAACAATGCGGTCCAGGCGCTGTACCTGAACGGCAAGATGAAGACGATCCTCGCGAAGTGGCAGGCGAGCCAGTTCGCGCTGAAGAACCAGTAGGAGAAGCCGCTGCCAGATGCACGCGCTCGTCGCAGTCGACTTGCACATCATCTGGCAGCAGGTCTTCCATCCGCACTCGGTCTTCTTCCGCACGCTCTGGGCGACCGTCTACATCTCGATTATCTCCCAGGCAGCCGGAGTGCTCCTCGGGCTCCTCGCCGCCCTCGCCCGCATGTCGCGCTTCGCTCCGCTGCGCTGGATCTCCGGCGTCTACGTCTGGATCTTCCGCGGCACGCCCGTGCTCGTCCAGATCTTCTACATCTACTTCGCGTTCAGCTGGCCGACGCTCCACTTCGGCTTCTGGACCGTCCCCGACGCCGCGATCGCCGGAATCGTCGCGCTGAGCATCAACGAGGGCGCGTACATGCGCGAGATCATCCGGGCCGGGATCGACTCGGTCGACAGGGGCCAGATGGAGGCGGCCAAGTCCGTCGGCATGACGTATGGCATGGCTATGCGGCGGATCATCCTGCCGCAGGCGGCGCGCGTGATCGTGCCGCCGCTCGGGAACGAGTTCAACAACATGATGAAGACGACCTCGCTCGTGTACACGATCGGGGTCTTCGAAATGTTCGCCTTCGCGGAGCAGAACTACTCGCAGTTCTTCATCGCGGACTACTTCCTCGCCGTTGCCGTCTGGTACCTCATGCTCACCACCGTCTGGACGTTCATCCAGGCGTACATCGAGCGACGGCTCGCCGTGAGCGAGCGCGGCGACGAGCTGAGCTTCCGCGAGCGCCTGCAGGCCGCGTGGAACCCGATGACGTCCTGGGCCCGCGGAGGGGGCGGATGACCGGAGCGGAAATCGTGATGCACGCCGAGGACGTCCACAAGAGCTTCGGCCGCCTCGAGGTACTGAAGGGCATCTCGCTCGAGGTCACCAAAGGTGAGACCATCTGCATCATTGGTCCATCGGGCTCGGGCAAGACGACGTTCCTCCGCTGCATCAACCACCTCGAGAAGATCGATTCCGGTCGGATCGAGGTCAACGGCCACCTGATCGGCTACCGGCAGCGCGGCGACCGGCTGGTGGAGGACAGCGAGCGCAACATCGCCCGCCAGCGTACGCAGATCGGGATGGTCTTCCAGCGGTTCAACCTCTTCCCGCACAAGACGGCGCTTGAGAACGTGACCGAGGGGCCGATCCAGGTGCTCGACATGGAGAAGCGGCACGCGGTCGACAAGGCCAAGATGCTGCTTTCCCGCGTCGGGCTCGCGGACAAGGTCGACACCTATCCCGGCAAGCTCTCGGGTGGCCAGCAGCAGCGGGTGGCGATCGCGCGTGCTCTCGCGATGGAGCCAGCGCTCATCCTCTTCGACGAGGCGACGAGCGCGCTCGACCCGGAGGCGATCGGTGACGTCCTCTACATCATGGGGGAGCTCGCCCACGAGGGCATGACGATGATCGTTGTCACGCACGAGATGGGCTTCGCGCGCGAGGCCGCCGACCGCGTCGTGATGATGGACGACGGGCTGATCATCGAGGAGGGGACGCCAGAGCACTTCTTCGTAGCGCCGGAGCACGCGCGGACGAAGCTGTTCCTTTCGAAGATTCTGTAAAGAAATCGTTAGCCTGGTTAGGCGTTTTGCTAACCTGGTTAACGAATGGCGCAGGCGACGAAGCAGCAACTCGATGCGATGGCGGTTGCCGACCGCCTCCGTCCCACGCTGCTCGGGCTGGCGCGCGAGCTCCGCCGCGAGCGGATCGCCGGCGTCTCGCCGCACCAGGTCTCGCTGCTCGTCTCGATCAAGCACTCGCCCGGCGTCACCGTCGGCGAGCTCGCGGCGGAGGAGCGGGTCTCCACCGCCGCAATGTCGAAGCGCGTGACGCGGCTCGAGCGCGACGGTCTCGTCGCCCGCACGCCGAGCGAGACCGACCGGCGCTGCGTCGGACTGACGCTGACCGAGGAGGGCCAGCGGGCTCTCCGACGCGTCCGCTCCCGCCGCACCGCCTGGCTCGCTACCCGGCTCGGCGCTCTGTCGCGGGAGGAGCTCGCGGCGGTCGGAGCCGCAGTGGATTCGCTCGCGCGACTCCTCGAGGGCCGCCGGGCGTGACCACGGCCCGCCGCACGTTCCACAGCCTCCGCTACCGCAACTACCGCCTGTTCTTCGGCGGCCAGATTGTCTCGCAGACGGGCTCGTGGATGCAGCGGATCGCGCTCGGTTGGTACGTGCTCCAGCTCACGCACTCGCCGTTCGACGTCGGCGTGATGGCCTTCGCGCAGTTCATGCCGTACATGGCGTTCGGCCTGTTCGCCGGCGTCCTCACCGACCGGCTCGACGCCCGCCGCACCGTGATCGCGACGCAGGTCGCACAGCTCGTCTTCGCGTCGGCGCTCGCGTGGATCGCGCTCGGAGGCTTCGCGGAGCCGTGGATGCTGTACCTGATCGCCTTCCTGAACGGGACGGTGCTCGTCCTCGACGTCCCCTCCCGCCAGCAGCTCACCTATCGGATGGTGGGGCGCGAGGATCTGCCGAACGCGATCGCGCTCAACTCGACGCTGTTCAACGCGTCCAGGATCTTCGGGCCGGCGGTGGCGGGTGTCATCCTCGTCGCCGGCGCCGGCATCTGTTTCCTCGTCAACTCGATCAGCTTCCTCGCCGTCCTGGTCGGCCTGCTGGCGATGCGCGTCTCGGAGTTCTTCCCGCTCGAGGAGTTCGAGCGCCCGCGCATCGCAGCCGCGGATGCTCGTCCTCCTCGCGCTCACCTTCGTGCTCAGCACGTTCGCGTTCAACTTCAACGTTACGCTGCCGGTGCTCGCGAAGGTCACGCTGCACGGGCACAGCTACGTGTACGGCCTTCTCTCGGCCGTCTTCGGAGCAGGCGCGCTGGTCGGTGCGTTGGGCGCTGCATCGCTCGGGCGAGCGTCGACTAAGGTGCTGCTCGTCGGCGGCGTGGTCTTCACCGGCGGCGAGCTGCTGCTCGCTCCGATCCACTCGGCGTACCTGGCCGGCGTCCTGCTGTTCCTCATCGGCGCGGGCTTCACCGCATGGTCGGCGAACTCGAACGCGAGCCTGCAGCTCGCCGCGCCGGACCATCTGCGCGGCCGCGTGATCGGCCTCTACTTCTACGCCTTCAACGGCACGGGCGCGATCGCCGGGATCATGACGGGCTGGCTCTGCGACGTGGGCGGCACCGAGCTCGCCTTCGTCTTCTCGGGGATCCTCGGCCTGGTCGCAACGGTCGGAGCCGCTCTCACGCTGGGCTGGACGCCCCGCCTCGTCCCGCGGCGCCGCGCCACTGAGCCGCGGCACGCGTAGCTATATTCTCCGGCGAAAGCGCCGACGGAGACAAGTAGCGGGGCCAGCCGGAGCCGAGAGAGCCGCCGGGAGCTGTGAAGGCGGACTCCGGTCCCCGCGAACGACACTCCCGAGCTGCGGGAAGAACGGCCTTCAACCCAGTAGACCCCGCCGGCCGACCCCCGTAACCGGGTCCGAACGAGGCCGTCGCAAGGCGGCGAAGTGCGGTGGCACCGCGGGAGCGCCTCCCGCCCGCACCTCCAGGCGAGTAACCGAGAGGAGGTGCAACCGTGCAGCGCATCCACGTCCGGGAGCTGGTGGAGCATGTCGGCGAGCGCGTCCGTGTAGCGGGCTGGCTCCACCACCAGCGACAGCTGAGCAAGCTCGCGTTTCTGCTCCTGCGCGACCGGAGCGGGATCGTCCAGGCCGTGGTCGAATGGCCGGAGACCATCGCAGAACTCGCGGAGCTACAGAGCGAGACGGTGCTCGAGGTCGAGGGGGTTGCGGTCGCCGCACCGCGGGCGCCGGGAGGAGTCGAGCTCCACGAACCCGAGCTGCGTGTGCTCGCGCCGGCGGTCGCACCGCCTCCGATCGACCTGCGCCTGCCGCGACCGAAGGAGCAGCTGCCGACACGACTCGACCACGCGGCGGTCGCACTCCGCCATCCGCGGAGCCGTGCGACGTTCGAGCTCGCGGCCGCGTCGCTCGCCGGCTTCCGTGCCACGCTCGACCGGCTCGGCTTCGTCGAGATCCAGACGCCGAAGATCGTCGGCTCGGCGACCGAGAGCGGCGCGAACGTCTTTCGGCTCGACTACTTCGGCCGGCCAGCGTTCCTCGCCCAGAGCCCCCAGTTCTACAAGCAGACGATGGTCGGCGTCTTCGAGCGCGTCT
>VAXA01000118.1 GCA_005883365.1 Actinomycetota bacterium | reverse complement strand
CGGATCGCGGAGGTCCGCGACCCAGGCCGCGCCGGTCGTGCGCTTCACCGCGGCGCCCAGCAGATGGAGCGACGGCGGCGGCGAGGTAGTGAGCACGACGTCGATCCCCTCGCGACGGACGAGCCGAATCGCAACCGGCAGCGCGAGGGTGCTCCACGGGATGTTCTCGTCAGGGACGAGGAGACGGCGGCTGAGAAGCGCCGCCTGCGTCCCCACCCGCGCCAGCCCCTGCTTGTCGGACAGCCGCTCGGAGGGACGGCCGCCGCGGGGCCCGACGTAGCGCACCCGGTGGATCCACGCCTGTGTCGGCAGCTCGAGCTCGGCGTCCGCGGGCGTCGTGCCCGGTACGTCCGGCGCGAGCACGTGAGTCTCGATCCCGAGCGCCGGCAGGTGCGTCGCGAACTTGAGCGGCCGCTGGACGCCGCCCCCGCCGCCGGGCGGGAAGTGGCGCGTCACGAGTAGGACCTTCACCGCGTCAAAGGTAGTGCGATCCGGAAGGCGACGAACCGGCTGTCCTCGTAGACCGGCCGCAGGCCGCGGCGCTCGATCGCCTGCACGCGCTCGGAGCGGGTGAGGACGATCCACTGCGCTCTCCACGCCTGAGCCACTGCGAGAGTCGGCTTGAAGAGGAACTGGAGCACGGCCCGTCTTCGCTTGCCGAGCTCGTTCGGCCGCGTGTTCGCAGCGTGGGTCGGCGGGACCGCCACGACGTAGACCGGGGCGAAAGCGGTTGCCCGGTAGCTCGTGGACAAGTCGGCGAGGACGACCGAACGCGCCGGCACGTCCCGCTGCAGGAAGCGGATCAGCCCCGGCGTCAGCGCGGCCTTGTCGTGCGCCGTCTTCGGTGACCAGTGCGAGAAGCCGTGGACCGCCACGGGAAGCGCGAAGAGGAGGACTGCGAGAGCGGTCGTGATACCGCGCTGGCGGCCGACCGGAGACCGCTGCCGTTCGCGGCGCCGCCACGCGAAGAACGCGCCTATCACGAGCGCGGCGATGCCGCCGTAGAGCGCGATCCAGACGGGGGCCGCCGGCTCGGTCGCCTGTGCCCGTAGGCCGAAGTCTCCGGCGTATACGACCTGAAGCCAGATCCCGGAGATCAAGCCGAGCAGAATCGCGAACGTCCGCGAGAAGCGGCTGATGATCGCAGCGCCTCCCGCGACGGCGACCGCGACCGGGATGAAGCCGGACAGGCGCCGCGACTGCGAGAGCGAGACCGCGTCGGAGAAGTGCGGAAAGACGAGCGGCCAGAGCTCGACGCCGAGCACGGCGACCGTGGCGCCGAGCACGAGCGCGCCCCACCGTCGCCGCCGCGCGAAGAACGCGAGCGGTACGAGCACCAGCCCCGCGATTGCGATCGAGCCGTTCCGGTCGATGCGCGCCGCCTGGAGGCTGTAGCGCGAAAGCGAATGCACTACGAGGTCGTGCCGGTAGTGGTAGAGGTTCTTCGCGAGCTGCGTCGGCCCGGGAGACACCGGGATCGTCTGCTGGACGACCGGCTCGAGCCAGATGAAGGCGAGCGCCATCGGCGCCCCGAAGGCGGCGAATGCGACGACACCGTTCCGCACATCGCTGCCACGCGTGAGCAGCGCGCGGGCGACGACGAAGGCTCCCAGCGGGATCGCGAGGAACAAGGCGTACGTCGGGTGGACGAGCGCGAGCGAAGCCGAGGTCGCCGCGAGCAGGACACCGACCGGCCGGGTCGGCTTGCGGACGAAGTGGAAGAAGAAGGCGACGGCCGCAGGCACGAGGAGCTGGGTGGCGACGGTCGACGGCTCCCAGAGGAACGGGTAGACCCCCGCGTGCCCCGGGGCGAAGCACTTGATCGCGACCTGCCCGACGACGACCGCGAAGGCGAGCCCGGTCGAGCGGAAGATCGCCCAGCCCATCTCGAAGGCGAGGACGAGGGCGAGCGGCGCGAGCAGGCTCGACTCGTGCGCGGCGACGCTCGCCGGGTCGACCCCTGCAAGCCGCGCGACGACGCGAACTCGCCGACGTCGTGCAGCGACAACGACCCGAGCGTGTCGAGCTTCCGCACGCGCCCGAGGTGGAAGAACGCGTCTCCGGTGAAGGCGCCCTGCGCGAACCAGACGCCTACGCCGAGCCCGAGACCGGCGACGGCGAGGACCCCACGCATGAAGCGCGCCGTCCCGGGCAGCCTGACGCTCTGCACCTGCCGCCCGGTCAGCGACCAGGCGAAGGCGAGCGCGCCCGCTGCGAGCTCGAAGGCGAGCGTCACGTAGAGCGAGCCTCCGACGGCAAAGGTCAGCGCAAGCCCGGCGCCGACGAGCGCGAACGACGCGGCGAACGCGGCGGCAGCGCTCCGCTGCCCGAGGCACCGCGCGACGAACGTTCCCGGGAGGAGGACGACGATCGTCGCCGCCGCGAGCCGCAGCCAGAGACCGAAGCCCGTCTCGGGCACGAGCCGGGCGATCCCCAGGAGCGCGGCTGCCGCCGCGGGAGTCACGAGCCGCCACAGGGCGGCGGCCTGCACCGTCCTCGGCCTGCGCACTTCGACGGCGGCGGGCAGCGCCAGCCAGTTCATCGCGCGGCTCCCGGCACCGCGTGCGGACGCAGCCCCTCCCATGCGACGATCGCCGCTCCCGGTAAAGCAACGGCGACCGTGACGACGAAGAAGAGGAAGCCGGCCGAGAAGGCGCGGTCGGCCGAGACGCCGAGAGTGCCAAGGAAGCTCACGAAGAACGATTCCCGCACGGCGAGACCGTTGATCGTGAACGGCACGAGCATGACGAGGAAGAGCAGCGGCCCCATCACGTAATAGGGCCGCGGCGAGAGGTCGACCCCGACCGCCTTGCCCGCGCACCAGATCGCGAGCACGCGTGCAGCCTGCACTGCGACGGTGAGCGCGAACGCCCAGCCGAGCACCCGCAGCCTCGTCCGGTAGGCGTGGAGCGCGAGGTAGACGTCCCGCAAGAGCGACTCGACACGCAGACGCCGCAGGAGGGGACGCAGCCGGCGCAGCAGCGGGTGCAGGCGGGTCGAGAAGAGCACGAACGCGCCGGCCGCGCTCAGCACGACGAAGGCCAGCTCTACCCAGACGTAGCCGCCGACCGAGTAGCGACCGACGGCCAGCGCGAAGCCCGCCGCCGCGAGGACGAGAGTCGCGGCGCCGCCGAGCGCCCGCTCGAGCAGCACCGTCCCCGCGACGGGCCCGCGCGAGCCTGGGTGGCGGCGAGCCGTCTCGTAGATCCGCGACGCGTCGCCGCCGAGCGAGGTCGGGAGCACCTGCGCGGCGGCGTAGGCGACGAACGTCGTCCGCACGAGCCAGCCGAGGCGCTCGTGCACGCCGGTCGAGGCGAGAAGCCTCTGCCAGCGCCACGAGAGCGGCCAGACGGAGACGACCCAGATCGCGCAGGAGGCGAGCCACCAGCCGACGCTCGCGTGCGCGAGGACGTGTCCCGTCCGGCCGAGATCGATCCGCCAGAGGATGTAGGCGGTGGCGAGGCCGGTGATGACGAGCGTCCCGCCGGCGCGCAGCGCGCGGGAGCGGCTCATGCTGT
>VAXA01000117.1 GCA_005883365.1 Actinomycetota bacterium | reverse complement strand
CCAGCGGCCCGGCATCCTCCGCACGTCCGGCACGAGCCCGACGCAGCCGACGACCGGTGTCGGCGGGATCGAGGAGCCGTCCGCGTCGTTGTAGAGCGAGACGTTGCCCGAGACGACGGGGATCCCGAGCGCCTCGGCCGCCTGCGCGATTCCCTCGATGGCCTGCGCGAGCTCGTGCGCGATCGCGGGCTTCTCGGGGTTGCCGAAGTTGAGGCAGTCGGTGAGGCCGATCGGCTCGCCGCCGGCAGACGCGACGTTGCGGGCGGCGCCGAGCGTCGCCTGGACGCCCGCGCGGAAGCCGTCGGTCTCGCCGAGTGCCGGCCCCTGCAGGGCGAGGGCCAGACCGCGCAGCGAAGGCCGCAGCCGCAGGACGGCGGCGTCGAGACCCGGACGACGGACCGTGCGCGAGCCGACGAGGTGGTCGTACTGCTCGATCACCTCGCGAACGTCGAACGCGGGGCGCTCGACCCGCCGCACCGGGCGCGCCTCGGCCCGTTGCTCGACCTCGTAGCGCGGGCACTCATCTGTCAGCAAGCCGGCCGGGATCTCGCCCACGACCTCGCCATCGTCATAGGCCCGGAGCGCGCCCGAGCCGGTCACCTCGCCGATCGCCGTGCACGGCAGCTCCCAGCGGGCGCAGACCTTGCGTACCGACTCGAGCATCTCAGGGCGCACGACCGCGACCATCCGCTCCTGCGATTCGGAGATCATGATCTCCCACGGCTCCATGCCCTCCTCGCGGAGCGGCACCCGGTCGAGGTGGACGTCGATTCCCGCGCCGCTAGAGGCCATCTCCGACAGGGCGGAAGCGAGACCGGCTGCCCCGCAGTCCTGCAGCGACTCGACGAGGCCCGACTCAACGAGCTCGAGCGAGACCTCGATCAACTTCTTGCCGGTGAACGGGTCGCCGACCTGAACCGAGGGCCGCTTGTCGGCGTCGTCCTCGCTCAGCTCCGCGCTCGCGAGCACCGAGGCGCCGCCGATGCCGTCGCGACCCGTCGTCGCGCCGTAGAGGACGACGATCCGCCCAGGCCCGCTCGCCTTCGCCGACCGCAGCCGGTCAGCGTCGAGCAGTCCCACGCACATCGCGTTGACGAGGCAGTTCGAGGCGTACGCGGGGTCGAAGACGGTCTGGCCGCCGACGGTCGGCACGCCGACGCAGTTGCCGTAGTGGCCGATCCCCGCGACCGCCTGCTGGAAGTGGAAGCCGGGCTCTCCGAACCAGAGCCCGTCGAGGAGCGCGATCGGCCGCGCCCCCATCGCGATCACGTCGCGCAGGATCCCGCCGATTCCGGTCGCCGCGCCCTGGAACGACTCCACGGCCGACGGGTGGTTGTGCGACTCGACCTTGAACGCGACCGCCGTCCCATCGCCGAGGTCGAGGACGCCGGCGTTCTCGCCCGGGCCCTGCAGGACGCGCTCGCCCGTCGAGGGGAGCCGCTTCAGGAGCGGCGCCGAGTGCTTGTAGCCGCAGTGCTCCGACCAGAGGAGGGAGAAGACCGCGAGCTCGAAGTGATTCGGATCGCGGTCGAGCAGCTCGCGGATACGCCGCGCTTCCCAGTCCGTCAGACCAAGGGCGCGGTGGAGCGGCTGGGCGGCGAGCTCCGTCAGGTGATTCAGTGTAACCGCCGCGTAGGAAAGCTCCCAACGAAACGAAGCACGGGCCGCCTGAACGCGCTGTGCGGCGCGCTGCGGCGTCCTCGGTCGCGCGAATAGCGCTGCTATTCACGCTCCCTGCGTCCTTGCATCGCACTCGCCGATCGCGCCCAGTCAGTGCGTGCGTCGTCCCGTTGGGAGCTTGCGGCGGAATCTCACGTAGTCGGACTACGTTGCGTTTCTCAGGAGATGCGCCGGAACCTCGTGATGCTCGTCGCGCTCGCCCTGCTCTGGGGCGCGTCGTTCACGTTCATCAAGATCGCCGACCGGAACCTTGCGCCGGCGACATTGATCCTCGGCCGGCTCGGCCTCGCAGCGCTGACGCTCGCTCTCATCGTCCCGTTCACCGTTGGGTGGAACGAAGCGCTCGCGGCCACGAAGGCGAACTGGCGCTGGCTCGTCGTCGTCGCTCTCGTGAACACGGCGGCGCCGTTCTGGCTGCTCGCCTGGGGTGAGACGCGGATCGCCTCGGGCCTCGCCTCGATCATCCAAGGCGCGGTGCCGATCTTCAATGCTCTCTTCGCCTTCGCCTTCTTCCGCGAGGTGCGCGTGACAGGGATGCGCCTGCTCGGCTTCGCGCTCGGCTTCGTGGGCGTCGCCCTCATCGTCGGCGGGCAGCATTCCGGGAAGGTGCTTGGTGCGCTCGCCGTGGTGGGCATGGCGCTCTGCTACGCCGTCGGCGGACTGCTCATGGGCCGCCACCTGCGGGGTGTCTCGCCGATTGTGATCGCTCTCACCTCGACCTCGATCGCGGCTGCCGTGGACCTGCCGGCCGGCATCGTGCAGGCTCCGCACGCCTGGCCCGGCTGGCAACCGGTCGCCTCGGTCGTCGTCCTCGGGGTCCCGCTGCTCGGCTTCGCCTACCTGCTCTTCTTCGCCCTGATCACCGGCCCGGGCGCGGCGTACGCCTCGCTCGTGACGTATCTCATCCCGCCGATCGCGCTCGCATACGGTTCGATCTTCCTCGGCGAGCGGTTCGGCGCCTTGGCCTTCGGCGGCCTCGTCCTCATCCTCGGCGGCGTCGCGCTCGGCACGGGCGCCGTTGCTCTAGCCTCGTTACGTGGCCGTCGAGCTGAGGCGCGCGAAGCCGCCTGACGCGGACTTCCTCCTCGAGCTGCTCGCGGACGACGACGTCCGGCAGTCCCTCGGCCCACGCACCGCGGCGAGTCGGGACGAGGTGCTCGCAGAGATCGAACGCTCGCTCGCGCAGCCGGAGAGCTACGGCCGCTTCGTGATCGAGTTCGACGGGGAGCCGGCCGGGATGCTCGGCTTCCACGTCGCGAACGAGCGGAGCCGGATTGCGCGCCTCGAGCGGCTCGCCGTCCACCCGCGCTTCCGCGGCCGGCGCCTGTCCGACGACGCGGTGCGGCTCTTCCAGCGGCTCCTGCTCGAGGAACTCGGCTACCACCGGCTCGAGCTCGAGATCTACGCCTTCAACGAGCGCGCCTGCGCGCATGCCGAGCGCGCGGGCTTCGTGCGCGAGGGCCGGAAGCGCAAGGCGTACCTCAAGGACGGCGAGTGGGTCGACTCCGTCCTCTATGCGCTCCTCCCGGAGGATCTCGACTAGCCGGAAGCGGTCTCGTGACGGAGAATCCCCGCATGGCCCTACTCGTACGCGTCACCGGCCGCGACGGCGAGCACGAGCTGCCGGCGCCGTCGGACCAATCGGAGCGCGAGGAGCTCACGCGCTTCCTCGACCGCCATGGGCCGTACGCGCTGATCTGGATCCGGCTCGCATCGGGCGAGTACGTCCGCTACGACCAGATCGTCTCGATCCGGATCGCCGAATAGCGGAAGATGGCGGCGGCTCCGCCCGTCGAGTAGGTGAGGGTCCAGCGGACGAAGGGAGCAAGATGGACGACCTACGGACACGGGCGCAGCTCGTCGGCTTCGATCGTGCGGGCGCGATCGGCACGGTCGTCACGCGGGCCGAGATCGCGGACGCGGCGGCAGGCGGCGACTTCCCCGCCACGCTCCTCCTCGACCTCGAGAAGGTCGGAGCCGCGGACGGCGGCGAGGTTGCGGCCCAGGCGAGGGTCGCGGTCGACTGGGACCAGGAGACTCTCGAGCAGCTGCTGGCGTCGACGGAGGACCAGCAGATCGAGCTTCGGTTCGACGAGCGCGAGCTGGCACGGGCTTTCGACGACGTCGAGGGGCACGGACTCCGTCAGCGTGCAGCAGTGCTTACCGTCGCGGTCGCGGCAGCCGGCGCGAGCTCCTCACCCGCACTTGCGCGGATGGCCGCCGACACCGGTGGTGCCAGCGCCGGCGCCCCGGCCACCAGCTTCAGCGCGAATCCTCAGTCCGGCGTGCCGGCTGCGGGAGCCGAGAGAGCGCTGCTGCAGGACGAAAAGCTGAGTCAGGGGCTGGGCGCCGGCGCCAAGGCCACCGGCAGCAGCGTGAATCCTCAGACCGGCCTGCCGGCCGTTCCGATTGGGGGAGCCGAGAGAGCGCTGGTACAGGACGAGAAGCTGTCTCAGAATCTCGGGACCGGCACCAGCGAGGTCGCCGCGACGTCGAGCAGCAGCGATAGCACGCTGTCGACGAGTGAGCTCGCGGCCGCCGTCGCGGGCGGAGTGCTTCTCATCTCGGCTGCGGGATTCGGCGTCTCGCGCAAGCGCACACCGCCGGCGCAGCCCGCCTGAGGCTACGTCGCCACGAATTGCGGAGCGCCCCTCCGGGGGCGCTCCGAGCGGCTCACCTACTCGAGCCCGCCACCGACGTCGAGAACGACCGTCTTGAGGTCGGTCATGTCGAGCATCGTGTAGCGGCCACCGATCCGGCCCCAGCCCGTCTGCGTTCCCGCGGCGCCGCCGAACGGCTCGTGCGCCTCCCAGTAGTCCGTCGAGTCGTTGACGACGACGTTGCCGACGCGGAGGTTGTCGAGGTAGCGGAACGCGCGCGAGAGGCTCGACGTGTAGACCGCCGCCTGTAGACCTAGGTGCGAATCGTTCGCCGCGGCGAGGGCCTCCTCGTCCGAGCCGACCCGGATCAGCGGGACGATCGGCCCGAACGTCTCCTCCCGGTTGATCAGCGTGTCGAGCCCGACGCCCACGACGACGGTCGGCTCGTAGTACAGCTGGGTGGGATGGCCGCCGGCGCGCGAGCCGCCGAGCACGACCTCGGCGCCCTTGCCGACGGCATCCTCGAGGTGGGCGTCCATCTTCGCCGCGGTCGGCTCGTTGTTCATCGGGCCGACCTTCGTCTCGGCCTCGAACGGATCGCCGAGCGGCCACTCGGCCGCGACCTTCACGACCTCGTCGAGGAAAGCGTCGTGGACGCGCTCGTGCACGAGCACACGCTCCGTGGCGCAGCAAACCTGGCCGGCGCAGAAGAAGCCGCCGAACACGGCGCCCTGCGCGGCCCGCGCGAGATCGGCGTCCTCGCAGACGACGACCGGGCCGTTCCCGCTCGCCTCGATGAGCGAGCGTTTGAGGCCGGCGGCGCGGACGATCTTCTCCGCGGTCCTGTGCGAGCCGACGAAGCCGATCCCGTCGACGCCCGGATGGGTGACGAGCCGCTCGCCCACCTCGCCTGCGCCGTAGATCACGTTGACGACGCCGTCGGGCAGGCCTGCGTCGGCCATGATCTGCATGAAGTTCGCCATCGCGAGTGGCGTCCACTCCGAGGGCTTCATCACGATCGTGTTTCCGGCCGCGATGCCCGGCGCGATCAGCTCGACCGGGATCAGCGTGGGGAAGTTCCACGGCGTGATCGCCGCGTAGACGCCGTTCGGCTTGCGGAAGGTGAGGATCCGCTTCGCGGGGTCCTGCGACGGGATCACAGCCGTCTCCATCCGCTTCACGTCCTCGGCGGCGATGCGGAAGTTCTCGGCCGTCTCGTCGATGTCGGCGAGCGCCTCGCTCGCGTACGGCTTGCCCTGCTCGAGCGTGAGCTCACGGGCGAAGTCCTCGCGACGCTCGGCGATCAGGTCGGCGATCGCGTGGCAGATCTCGGCCCGCTCCCAGGCCGAGCGCGCGGCCCACATCGGCTGCGCACGGCCGGCGGCCTCGACCGCGGCGTCGACGTCCGCGGGGCTCGCGTCGGGCGCCTCGGCGAGCGTCTCGCCCGTGACGGGGGAGACGATGGTGCGGGCGCTGTCGCCGGTTGCGGCGACCCACGTCCCGCCGACGAAATTCTCGAGGGTGCGTACGGCGAGGGCCATGCCGCGCCGATTCTACGAGCCTCGTAGGATCAGCGTATGCCCGAGTTCCTCCACACGATGGTGCGGATCACCGATCCGGAGAAGAGCCGCGCCTTCTACGAGGCGCTCGGCTTCCGCTTCGAGCGCGACATGGACATCGTCCGCGACGGCCAGCTCGAGGCGACGAACTACTTCTTCTCGCTCGGCGATCACGCTTCTGTCCTGGAGCTGACCTTCAACCACGACGGCCGCACGTACGACCTCGGCACCGGCTACGGCCACATCGCGATCGGCGTGGAAGACCTCGACGGCACGCTGGCAGCGCTCGCGGAGCAGGGCATCGAGCCGGAGCGGGAGCCCTACTCTGTCCGGGAGGGCGGTTCACGGCTGACGTTCGTCAGAGACCCCGACTCGTACAGGGTCGAACTGATCGAGCGCGGCTGAGGCTAGACGGTCACTCAACAACGTTTGCAGTGCGTCAGCGCGGGACGGCCGCGAATGGGTTGGTGTATTCGGAGCGGCGGCGGGGATCCGTGATCCGGTCGCGCGTCGGCCCGACCCCGAGGATGTAGTTGCCGG
>VAXA01000116.1:7418-12723 GCA_005883365.1 Actinomycetota bacterium | reverse complement strand
GAAGGCGGCGACGACCGCGAGCAGGGTCGGGCCGGCGCGGTAGTGGAGCGGCCGCCGTGCTAGGAGCAGCCCGGCGACGAGCGCGCCGGTCGACGGCGCAGCCCGAAGCGCGCCGAGGCCGACCGGGCCGACGTCGAGGATCGTCCGCGCGAACACCGGCGCCAGCGCGATCGAGTCGCCGAGGAGCACCGCCACGAGATCGAGCGAGATCGCGCCGAGCAGCATCCGCGTGCGCAGGATGAAGCCGATGCCGGCGGAGAGGCTCTGCCAGTTCAGCTCGGTTTCCGGCGCGACCGCGACACGCGCCGTCACGCCGAGGATCGTGACGAACGCGAGCAGGAACAGTGCGGCAGCGGTGATGTACACCGCGAGCGGCTCGACGGCGAAGATCACGCCTCCGAGTGCCGGCCCGACGACGATCCCGGCCTGGGTAGCGACGCTGCGGAGCGCCACTGCGCTCGCCAGGAGCTCCGGCGGCACGATCTCAGGCGTGAGTGCGCGTCCCGCCGGGTTCGTCACCGCCGAGGCGATGCCGGCCGCGACCGCGATCGCGAGGAACGGCCATAGTTTGTGCGCGCCCGCAAGCGTGATCACGGCCAGCAGCGCGGCGATTGCGACCTGGATGGCAAGGCCCGCAGCGACGACCAACCGGCGCTCGACCCGGTCGGCGAGCTGGCCGGCCGGCAGCGCGAGAATCGGCAGCGGCACGAACTCTGCGAGGCCGACGAGGCCGAGGTCGAGCGGGTCGCGGTGGATCGCATAGACCTGCCAGCCAATCGCGACGACGAGCATCTGGAGCGCGAACCCGTTGGTCAGCGAAGACGTCCAGAGCAGCGCGAAGTCGCGCAGGCGCAACGCCGGGGGCAAGCGATGCCTCACGAGCGCGAACGTTAGGCTCCGCGACGGTGGCCGAGGCGCACGAAACGACGGCGGGCAAGCTGGAATGGCTCGAGGAGCTGCGGGGCGAGGCGCTCCACGCCGGCAGCGAGAAGGCCGTCGCGCGGCGTCGGGAGGAGGGGAGGCTCCTCGCCCGCGAGCGCGCCGAGAAGCTCTGCGACCCCGGCTCGTTCGTCGAGCTCGACCGCTACGTCCGGCACCGCGAGGTCGAGTTCGGGATGCGCGAGAGGCGACCCTACGGCGATGCGGTGGTCACCGGCTACGGCACCATCTTCGACCGCAAGGTTTTCGTCTTCTCGCAGGACTTCACCGTCTTCGGCGGCTCGTTGAGCGAGGTCTTCGCCGAGAAGATCTGCAAGGTGATGGACCTGGCCGTCAAATACGGCTGCCCCGTGATCGGGATCAACGACTCCGGCGGGGCCCGGATCCAGGAGGGCGTCGTCTCGCTCGCCGGTTACGCCGAGATCTTCTGGCGCAATGTGCAGGCGTCGGGTGTGATCCCGCAGATCTCGCTCGTGATGGGCCCGTGCGCGGGCGGCGCCGTCTACTCGCCGGCGATGACCGACTTCGTCTTCATGGTCGAAGGCTCGTCGTACATGTTCATCACCGGCCCCGACGTGGTGAAGACGGTGACCGGGGAGGAGGTGACCTTCGAGGAGCTCGGCGGCGCGGCGACGCACGCGTCGAAGTCGGGGGTCGCGCAGTTCACTGCGGCCGACGAGGAGGCGTGTCTCGAGGACGCGCGCTACCTCCTCTCGTTCCTGCCGCAGAACAACGCCGAGCAACCGCCCGCGTGGCCCACTTCCGCCGATCCCGTCGACCGGGAGGACGTGGAGCTCGACACGCTCATCCCCGACAACCCGAACAAGCCGTACGACATGCACGACGTGATTCGGCGGGTCGTCGACGACGGGGAGTTCCTCGAGGTGAGCGAGCGCTGGGCGGAGAACATCGTCTGCGGATTCGCGCGCCTCGGCGGCCACCCGGTCGGGGTCGTCGGGAACCAGCCGCGCTCGCTCGCCGGCGTCCTCGACATCGACGCCTCGAACAAGGCGGCCCGCTTCGTCCGCACCTGCGACGCCTTCAACGTCCCGCTCGTTACCTTCGTCGACGTGCCGGGCTTCCTGCCCGGGACGGCCCAGGAGTGGGGCGGGATCATCCGCCACGGTGCGAAGCTCCTCTACGCCTATTGCGAGGCGACCGTTCCGAAGCTGACCGTGATCACGCGCAAGGCGTACGGCGGCGCCTACGACGTCATGAGCTCGAAACACATCCGCGCCGACTTCAACTTCGCCTGGCCGACCGCGGAGGTCGCCGTGATGGGGCCGGAGGGCGCTGTGAACATCATCTATCGCGATCGGCCGGAGGAGGAACGGCCGGCGCTGATCGCCGACTACAAGGAGCGCTTCGCCAACCCGTACACGGCCGCCGAGCGCGGCTATGTCGACGACGTGATCGAGCCGCGGCGCACGCGCCCCGTGCTCATCGACGCGCTGGCGACGGCACTGACGAAGGCTGAGCCCCGCCCCCGCCGCAAGCACGGCAACATCCCGCTCTAAGCTCGTGGGTGCTGCGCACCCGCTCGTTCGGTCAAGGAACTCGGGCCGGGAGAGCGCGCTCTCCCGGCGGCGGAGTTCCTGGTCAACCCGCGGAAACGCGAAGCGGTTCCGCGGGCAGCAGCTCTTCGCTGAGCGCCTTGACGACCGCCGGATCGAACTGTGTCCCGGCGCAGCGCTCGAGCTCCGCGAGCGCGTCCCGCTGCGGGACCGCCTGGCGGTAGGCGCGTTCGGAGGTCATGGCGTCGTAGGCGTCGGCGACGAAGATGATCCGTGCGCCGAGCGGGATCTGGTCGCCGGCGAGCCGGTTCGGATAACCGGCGCCGTCCCACCGCTCGTGATGGTGCAGGACCCATTCTGCGACCGGATCGACGCCGAGGCTCTCGAGCATCCGGAAACCGATCTGCGGATGCCGCTCGAGCATCAGCCGCTCTGCCTCGCTCAGCGTGTTCGGCTTGCGGAGGACATCCTCCGGGATCGCGAGCTTGCCGAGGTCGTGGAGGTTGCCGGCGAGCCGCGTCAGCCCGACCCCGGGCTCGTCTGCGCCCAAGCGACGCGCGATCCGCGCCGAGTAGTCGCCGACCCGCTGCGAATGGCTCCCGGTATAGGCGTCGCGCTCGTCGACCGCTTTGGCGAGGCTCTCCGCCGCCCGGTACCGCGCCGCGCGGTCCGGTGTGTCGGTGAGCTGCTCGAGATTGGCGCGGAAGATCGACTCGGCCGCATACGCACGGACGCGATTCTTGCCGTCCTTCTTCGCCCAGTAGAGGGCGCTGTCGGCGAGCCGGATCAGCTCATCCCGTCCGGAGCCTTGCGTCGGGTACGTCGCGACGCCGGCGCTCACTGTCACGGGGCCGACGCCCTCCACGTCGAGAGCGGCGACCCGCTCGACGATCGAGCGCGCCACCGCGGTCGCCTGCCGCTCGTCCTGCCGGGGCAGGAGCACCGCGAACTCGTCCCCGCCGAGCCGGAACGACTCGCCGCCCTGCCGCAGGCGGGAGGCCACCTGGCCGAGCACGAGATCACCGACCGGATGTCCGAAACGGTCGTTGACGCTCTTCAGGTCGTCGAAGTCGACGAGGCAGAGCGCGAGCGACGTGCCTTCCTCCTCCGCCACGACGAGCTCCCGCTGGAGCCGTTCGTGGAAGCTGCGATGGTTGCCGAGACCGGTGAGCGGATCGGTCAGGGCGAGGCGCATGGCGCGGATCGCCTTGAACGTCGAGCGCTGGTAGAGGGCGATCGCGAGCAGCGGGCCGACAAGCGCGATCGACAGCGCGGGCTCGCGCTGCCAGAGGACGATGAGCGTCAGCGCGGCCGAGGCCATGAACGCGAACGGCGCCGTCGTCTGCGTGATGTTCTCCCGCGCGATGGTGAAGAACGAGCGGCCGGAGTCGGCCGAGAGCACCGCGCTGATCAGCACGAGGTTGACGACCCAGTAGTAGATGAAGCCGCACAGCACGACCCGCGCGACGAGAATTCCCGCCGAGCTTCCGTGGACGTGCTCGACCGCGAGCCCGGCGGCGAGCGCCGACAGGGCGAACATCGAGCCGTTGTAGGCGACGCGCAGCAGCGGACGGCGCTGGAGGAGATGCGTGAATGTCGGCCCTCCCGTGGCGACGATCACACCTGCGGGCCAGCCGAGCAGGATGATCGAGGAGACGGAGAAGACGAACCCGAGCGTGACGCCGCCGGCGCCCATTCCCTCCACAGGCACCGGAAAGCGTTCGGCGAGCGCCATGCTCGCCAGCAGCCCGAGGAGGGCGGCAAGGTCGGATGCCGAGCGGGGCGCATCGGCGTAGCGAAAGAGGGCGAAGCCGAAAGCGCCGGCGCCTGCGACGATCACGGGCGCCACGACCGCGAGGACCCTCGTCGGGATCGCAGCGGGAGTCGTCACGCCGCGTCCCTACCGAGCCGTCGCCGTTCGGCCGAATCTGGGTGCCGGCTGGTGAACGCCGGCCGCTGCTCACCCGCCACCGATCCTCCCCTACGAGGTGTCGCCGGTGCTTACCAGCCGTAGTTGTGGAGCCCGATGAAACTCCCGAACGCGGCTGCGACGGCCGCAGTGACAGACAGGAGAATCACGAGGCGAAACTTCCACTCAAGCATTGTGCCTCCAGGGGAGTTCGTCGAGGGTCGCCAGACGCAAGAAATTGTCGCTGCGGCCCCGCCGAGCCGATATCACCCGAAGGGGGTAGCGGCCTCACTCGAACGGGGTAACCGCGACGGATTCGCCCGCTGTCCCTCTATTCGAGCCCGGCCTCGTGCAGCGGCCGGCGGCCCCAGGCGAACTTCTTCTTGTACCAGCCGCTGAGCTGGGCGAGCGCGACGCCGTAGTCCGAGGACTGGATGAACCAGCCGTTGCCGACGTAGATCGCCGTGTGGAAGATCTGCGGCCCGCTCGAGCGAGTCCCGTGGGTGCCGAAGAAGAGCACGTCCGCCGGCTGCAGCTTCGCGAAGGAGATCCTCTTCGAGCGCGGGACCTCTACGCTCATCGTGTACGTCGTCCTGCCGAGGATCGTCGAGGCGAGGTTCCCCTCGTTCGGGTAGCTCTGCAGCTTGTACACGCGCCAGACGAAGCCCGAGCAGTCGTAGCCGCCGCGCGCGGTGACCCCGAAATCGACCTCCGTTTCGTCGCTCGCCCCGCCCCAGACGTACGGCATCCCGATCTTCGAGAACGTGACCGCGAGGATCCGGCGCTGCCAGTCGTTGAGCGTGGGAAGGACGAACGAGTCGGCGAGGCTCTGCACCTGAGCGATCTGCCAGCTGTCCTGAAGGACGCCGAAGCCGAGGATCTGCGCCGCCGAGTACGCGGCTTCCGCGCGAGTGGCTGGGTCCTGCGGCCGCAGCTCGAGGAA
>VAXA01000116.1:0-7352 GCA_005883365.1 Actinomycetota bacterium | reverse complement strand
GACGAGGCTCCGGTCGAGCTGTGCCATGGTCACTTGCCCGCTCGGATTCGAGACGTCGGGCGGTGGTGTCGTCGTTGTTGTTGTCGTCGTCGGGCTGGTGGTCGTCGTGGCGGTGGCGGTCGTACCGGTCGTCGTCGTGCCTGTCGAGCCGGAGTCGGACCCAGCCGACGGGTTCGTCTCCGGCGCCAGCTGTTGCTTCAGGCCGACGCCAAGATTTGCGAGCGTCTGCCGCGTGAGGGCGGCATTGGGCCGAAACTTGCTCACGGTCTTCGCGTCCATGAGCCGGTGTGTCACGACGGTGGCGATCTGCGGAGCCGCCCAGTTGGGGAGGCGACCGGCAGCGCCGGGTGCCGCGGCAGCAGTGACGGCGGCCATGGCAACGATGGCCGCGATTGTGACGAGGCGCTGACCCACGTTCCGGTCATCGACCGGCGCCGCGCGGGGCATTACCCTCTTTTCGGTGACACCTCTTCAGATCACGCCGGAGCCCGACGAGGCGGAGCGGGAAGCGATCCTCGCGGCGCTGGCCGCCGAGGAAATGGAGCGGCCGACGGCCTCCTGCTGGGCCGAGGCGCTCCTACCGGCCCGAGGCGGGAAGGAAGACGAGCCGTAACCGCCGCTGCGGCGAGGCTCCGGCCGTTGACGATCAGGGCTACTGCGGGCACTGTCACTGGGCCGTTCGGGCGGAGGTCGAGGAGGGGTTCTACGCGCTGCGGGAGTACCTACGCGCGTGGGCCCGCTTCGGCGAATGGTGTGAAACCCGCGGGATCCCGGCCTGACCGGCGACGCTATTCCGGCTGGGCTC
This sequence comes from Actinomycetota bacterium, assembly GCA_005883365.1. Classification (GTDB taxonomy): domain Bacteria; phylum Actinomycetota; class Thermoleophilia; order Gaiellales; family Gaiellaceae; genus Palsa-739. The sequence continues at coordinate 6,547 of VAXA01000116.1, read as the reverse complement.
TGCTGAACAAGCGGGGCGCGCTGCGGGCGTAGTCGAGGCCCGACAGCCAGGTGAGCACGACGGCCACGAGCAGCGTCCACCACGCGGCACGCTCCGTCCAGGCCCCGGCGGCAGCGAACCCCGCGACGGCTGCGGCGACCGCCTGAGCCCACGTCTTCAGCTTCCCGAGGTCGCGCGCCGCGAGAACGACCCCGCGCTCGATCGCCGCCTGCCGCAGACCCGTCACCAGCACCTCCCGCACGACGATCGCAGCGACCATCCAGGCCGGCACGACTCCCTGCCCGACGAGCATCACAAGCGCTGCGAGCACGAGCACCTTGTCGGCGATCGGGTCGAGGAGCGAGCCCACCGAGGAGGCGCGGCCCTGTCTGCGCGCGAGCCTTCCGTCGAACCAGTCGGTGGTCATCGCGACGCAGAAGACCGCCGTGGCCCAGTAGTCGTGGCCGGGGAAGCTCCAGGCATAGAGGACGACCACGAGCGGGACGGATGCCGCGCGCGCGACGGTGAGCTGATCAGCCGGTGTCATGGCCACGGCGTAGAGAGAATACGGCCCGCCCATGTTCGAGAAGGTTCTGGTTGCCAACCGGGGAGAGATCGCGATTCGCCTCTTCCGTACCCTCCGCGAGCTCGGGATCTCCGCCGTGGGCGTCTACTCCGACGGGGATCGCGGCGCCCTCCACGTCGCCTACGCCGACGAGGCGTTCCTCCTCGGGCCCACTCCGGCGGCAGAGAGCTACCTCGCGATCGAGCGCATCCTCGACGCGGCGCAGCGCTCCGGGGCCCAGGCAGTCCATCCGGGGTACGGCTTTCTCGCGGAGAACGCCGCGTTCGCGCGGGCGGTGGAGGACGCCGGGCTCGTCTGGATCGGCCCGCCGCCCGCCGCGATCGAGCTGATGGGGAACAAGACGGCTGCGCGCATGGCGATGCAGCAGGCCGGCGTCCCGATCATCCCCGGCACGACCGAAGCCCTTGCCTCGGCGGACGAGCTGCTTGCGCTCGGCGACGAGATCGGCTACCCGCTCCTGATCAAGGCCGCAGCCGGCGGCGGCGGCAAGGGGATGGAGGTCGTCGAGGCGCCGGGCGACGCGGAGGAGGCGTTCGAGCGGGCGCAGCGGCAGGGGCAGTCCTACTTTGCGAACCCGGACGTCTACGTCGAGAAGCTGATCGTCGATCCGCGGCACGTCGAGGTGCAGGTGCTCGCCGACGCGCACGGCAACGTCGTCCACCTCGGCGAGCGCGACTGCACGATCCAGCGCCGCCACCAGAAGCTGATCGAGGAGACGCCGTCTCCGGCGGTCGACCAGGAGCTGAGGCAGCGGATCGGCGCGATCGGTGTCGAGGCGGCTCGAGCCTGTGGGTACCGCTCCGCCGGGACGATCGAGGGCCTTCTCACCCGCGACGGCGACTACTTCTTCATGGAGATGAACACGCGCATCCAGGTCGAGCACACGGTCACCGAGATGGTCACCGGGCTCGATCTCGTGCGCGAGCAGATCCTCGTCGCGCTCGGGGAGCCGCTGTCGCTGCGGCAAGAGGACGTCGAGCTGCGGGGCCACGCGATCGAGTGCAGGATCAACGCGGAGGACGCGGCCCGCGGCTTCCTGCCCGCGCCCGGAGTCGTGACCGTTTACCGCGAGCCGGCGGGGCCGGGCGTGCGTGTCGACTCCGGCGTCGCCGAGGGCTACGAGGTCTCCGGCGCCTACGACCCGATGGTCGCGAAGCTCATCGTGCTCGGCGTCGACCGCGAGCACGCAAGGCGGCGGATGTTGCGGGCGCTCGACGAGTTCTGGATCGAGGGGCCGGCGACGCTGATCGGCTTCCACAAGGCGCTTCTCTCGCACCCCTGCTTTGTCGCGGGCGAGACTTGTGAGGGGATCGTCGAGTCGCTGCAGGTAGAGGACGGACGCCCCTCTCTACCCGGGAACGCGGTCGGCCGGACGGTGGAGCGTGTCCGCACGGTCGAAGTGGACGGGCGGCGGTTCGAGGTGCGGCTCTCGGACCCCGAGCCGGAGTGGCGGGCGCTGGCGCGACTGCGCCGGGAGCGAGTGCGGCAAGGTGGCTCCGGCGCAGGCGGCCGCGACGCCGTCGTCTCGCCGATGCAGGGCGTCGTCCTCGCCGTGCGCGTCGCCGGCGGCGACGACGTCGACGCCGGCCAGGTGATCTGCGTGGTCGAGGCGATGAAGATGGAGAACGAGGTGCACGCCCATCGCGCAGGCACCGTGCGGAGCCTCTCCGTCGAGCCAGGCCAGCCCGTCGCGACGGGCCAGGTCATCTGCACGATCGAGGGCGACTAGGCGCCGCGTGCAATCCGAGGCCGGACCAGGCGCGTAGACATCGACAACCCAGTCAGGAGGAATGCAATGCCAAAAAGGATCGTCGCTGCTGCTGTTGTCGCAATCGCGCTCGCCGCCGCCGGCGCAGCCGCCGCCGCCGTCGTCACACACCAGAGCTCCGTCTCGACCGGCACCGTCAACCTGCACCAGACGAAGCTCGGGAAGGTGCTCGCCACGAGGACAGGCAAGACGCTCTACCTCTTCAAAGCGGACCGCAACGGGCGCAGTGCCTGCTACGGCAAGTGCGCCACGTTCTGGCCGCCGCTGATCGTGACCGGCAAGCCCACCGCCGGGACGGGCGTCAAGGCAAAGCTGCTCGGCGTCACGATGCGGAAGGATGGCAAGCACCAGGTGACCTACGGGGGTCATCCGCTCTACCTGTTCAAGCTCGACAAGAGGGCGGGGCAGACCAAGGGCCAGGCTCAGGACTTCTTTGGCGGCCTGTGGTACGTCGTCTCTTCGGCCGGCCGCGCGGTCACAAAGACGACGACGACCTCTACGACCACGACCGGCACCACGTACACGACGACGACCTCGCCCTACTGAGAGCTCCGCGCGCAGGCTAACTGCGCGGTCCATCGGCGTCGCGTCGTTAGTGTCCGGCGCCGGTGGACCTCTACGAGTACCAGGGCAAGGATCTCTTTCGGCGCGTCGGGATCCCGGTCTCTGAAGGACGTCTGGCCACCTCGCCGGAGGAGGCGCGGCAGGCGGCGGAGGAGCTCGCCGGCCCGGTCGTCGTCAAGGCTCAGGTGCTGACCGGCGGGCGCGGCAAAGCCGGCGGGATCCAGCTCGCCGCCGATCCGGCCGAGGCGGAGGAGAAGGCCCGGCAGGTGCTCGGCCTCGATATCCGGGGCCATGTCGTCCGGACGCTCTGGCTCGAGAAGGCGTCGGACATCGCGCGCGAGTACTACCTCTCCGTCACGTTCGACCGCGGTGCGAAGAAGCCGCTCTTCATGTTCACGACGGAGGGCGGCATCGAGATCGAGCAGGTCGCCGAGGAGAACCCTGACGCGCTCGTCCGTCTCCACGTCGACCCGCTCGAGGGCTTCCAGCCGTGGGTGGGGCGGCGGCTCGTCTACGGCGGCGGAGTCGAGGATCCCTCCGAGCAGAAGCAGATAGCGGCGATCGTCGAGAGCCTCTACCGCGCGTTCGTCGAGTTCGACGCAATGCTCTGCGAGATCAACCCGCTCATCGTCACGCCGGAGGGCGAGGTGAAGGCGCTCGACTCGAAGTTCACCGTCGACGACAGCGGGCTTTTCCGTCACCCGGACGTCGCGGAATGGCGCGACCCGACCGCCGCCGATCCGATCGAGACGTTCGCCCGCGAGAGGGGCGTCACGTACGTGAAGCTCGACGGCAACGTCGGCGTGCTCGCGAACGGCGCTGGTCTCGGGATGTCAACAGTGGACGTCGTCGCGCATGCGGGCGGGCGGCCGGCGAACTTCTGCGATCTCGGCGGTGGTGGAAGCGCGGAGGGTGTCGTCGACGCGCTGGAGGTGATCACGCGCGACGAGCAGGTCCGTTCGATCTTCTTCAACATCTTCGGCGGGATCACGCGCTGCGACGAGGTGGCGCGCGGGATCCTCGCGGCGCTCGAGCGGCTCGACATGTCCCGCTATCCGATCGTCGTCCGGCTCGACGGAACGAATGCCGAGGAGGGCCGGCAGATCCTCGCCGACGCCGGGCGCGAGAACATCCATCCGGAGGCGACGATGCTCGACGGGGCGCGGCGCGCGGTGGAGCTGGCGGCGGCCGCGTGACCGACCTCTGGAGCGACCGGGCGCAGGCCTACCGGGCGAGCGCGACGCACGCTGCGGGGGAGGACCTCGACCTGGTCGTCGCGTGGAGCGAGCCCGGTGCCGGCGTTACCGTGCTCGACGTCGCGAGTGGGGGCGGTCATGTTGCGCGGCGCCTCCGAGAGCTCGGCGCCCATGTCGTAACCGTGGACACCGCGCCCGGGATGGAGCCGGACGTGGTCGCGCCGGCCGACCACCTCCCGTTCGCCGATGCGAGCTTCGACGCCGTCGCCTGTCGCATCGCCGCTCATCACTTTCCGGACGTGCTCGCCGCGCTGCTCGAGATGACCCGCGTCGCGCGCCACAGGGTGGTGATCTGCGACAACGTCTTCGTCAGCGAGAGCTCCGAGGAAGCCGACCGGCTCCGCGATCCGAGCCACGTCCGTAACTACGGCACGGCTGAATGGCACAGCTTCTTCGAGCTCGCCGGGCTCCGGGTCGCCGAGGAGGCGTTCATGGTCCGTGAGACCGGCTTCGAGGATTGGCTCGCGCGCACGGAGACGCCTGAGGACGACCGTTCGCGCGTCCGCGAGCTGCTCGGTGACCGCGTGCGGGATGGGCGACTCGGGCTGCCGACAGTCGTGCTGAAGGGCGTGAAGGGCGCCTAGTGGCGATCATCCTCGACCACGACACGCGTCTCGTCGTCGCCGGCCTGACCGGTTCGGAGGGCCGCTTCCACGGCCTGCGCAACCGGGCGTACGGCACGAACCTCGTCGCCGGCGTGACCCCCGGCAAGGGCGGCCAGGAGGTCGAGGGCGTTCCCGTCTACGACACGGTCGCCGAGGCGGTCGACGAGGCCGGTGCGAACACCTCGCTCATCTTCGTCCCGGCCCGCTTCGCAGTCGATGCGATCTACGAGGCCGTCGACGCGGGCATCGGCACGGTGATCTGCATCACCGAGCACATCCCGGCGCACGACATGCTCCGTGCGTACACGTACTTCCGCGGCCAGGGCACGACGATGATCGGCCCGAACTGCCCGGGCGTCCTGTCGCCTGGCAAGGCGAACGCGGGAATCATCCCGGCCGAGATCTTCAGCGAGGGAAGCGTCGGGCTCGTCTCGCGCTCGGGCACGCTCACATACCAGATCGGGCACGAGCTGACGCAGCTCGGGCTCGGCAACTCGACGATCGTCGGCATTGGCGGCGACCCGGTCGTCGGCTCGTCCTTCGTCGACGTGCTCGCGAAGTTCGAGGCGGACGAGCAGACAGAGCTGATCGTGCTCGTCGGCGAGATCGGGGGCGACGAGGAGGAGAAGGCCGCCGCGTACGTCGCCGAGCACGTGACGAAGCCGGTGCTCGCCTACATCGCCGGCTTCTCGGCGCCGTCCGGCAAGACGATGGGCCATGCGGGTGCGATCATCTCCGGCTCGTCGGGCACGGCGCAAGGGAAGAAGGAGGCCCTCGAGGCGCGCGGGATCGCGGTTGGCACGACTCCGACCGAGGTCGCTCAGATGGTGGCCGAGCGGATGAAGTAGCAGTAGCTTCGCGGTGTGAGCGTCTGCGCCGCCTGCGGCCACGAAATCCCGGAGAACGGCAAGTTCTGCCCCGAGTGCGGCGCGCCGGTCACGCCGGCAGCGGCGCCGCGCGAGCAGCGGAAGACCGTCACCGTCCTCTTCTGCGACGTCGCGGGCTCGACCGAGCTGGGAGAGTCGACCGACCCCGAGGCGCTGCGCGCGATGCTCGCCCGCTACTTCGAGCGGATGAAGGAGATCGTCGAGCGCCACGGCGGCAGCGTCGAGAAGTTCATCGGCGACGCAGTGATGGCCGTCTTCGGGGTGCCGGTCGTGCACGAGGACGACGCGCTCCGCGCCTGCCGCGCCGCGATCGAGATGCGCGAAGCGCTGCCGGAGCTCGGCATCCGCGGCCGCATCGGCCTCAACACCGGCGAGGTCGTGACAGGCACCGAGGAGCGGCTCGCCACGGGCGATGCGGTCAACGTCGCGGCGCGGCTCGAGCAAGCGGCGGAGCCAGGCGAGGTTCTGATCGGCGCGGGCACCGTCCGCCTCGTCGGCGACGCCGTCGAGCTGGGGGCGGAGCGACGGCTCGAGCTGAAGGGGAAGGCCGAAGCGGCTACGGCGTATCCGTTGCTCGCGGCGGCCGGTGAGGTCTCGCGGCGCTCCGACGTCCCGATCGTCGGCCGGCAGAGGGAGCGGCGGGCGCTCGACGACGCGTGGGAGCGCGTTCGCTCGGAACGCGCGTGCCATCTCTTCACCCTCCTCGGCGCCGCAGGCGTCGGCAAGTCGCGATTGACCGCCGAGTTCGTCGCCTCGCTCGACGGCCTGCCGGTCGTGCGCGGGCGCTGCCTCTCGTACGGCGAGGGCATCACCTATTGGCCGCTGGTCGAGGTCGTGCTCCAGCTCGACCGGCGCCCGTCCGATCCGCGCGCGGCCGCGGCGATCGCTTCGCTGCTCGGCGA
>VAXA01000114.1 GCA_005883365.1 Actinomycetota bacterium | reverse complement strand
TCGGGACGCCGATCACGATCGTGGATTAGCTCGCGAGTGCTTCGCAGCTGAGTCAAGGAACTGCGCCGGCAGGAGGGCGTGGTCTCCCGCGGGCTCCGTGCCGACTGCACATAGGGGCTGACGCAAGAATCAGGCCGCAGTTCCGTCGTGAGCGCGCAGGCCTTGCGTGCGCGCTCGCTACTCCGGCGGTGTCGTAACGCACCGTTTCGCTGCCGCCCTCGCGCCACGAGGGTTCGAAAGCTTGAACCAACGCGGCGTAAAGGCCGGAGGCTAAGCCACCGCGGAGCGGGGCTTAGCCGGAGGCCGGACTGCGCTCGCGTCGGCCTCTGCCGCGCGTGAGCGCACCGGACAGCCAGATCGTCCACAGCATCGAAAACCAGACAGCACGGAGCGTTCGCGAGACCGCGCTCTCGCGAATGCGGAGTTCCTTATCCCAGCGAGCGAAGCCAGGCTTCGCTCGCTAGCGGCGCCAGCCGCTAGCGAGGAGCTCGCGCGTCTCCTGGACGCCCGCGGCCCAAAGGCGCAGGGCGTCCGTGTCCGGCAGAACGTAGAAGCCACCGTACTGGCCGTCGCCGGCCACCTCGCGCATCGCCGCCGGCGCTGCGGGGAGCGGCTGCCTCAACGGCTCCTTGCGGTCCGCCGGCAGTTCGACCCCATCGAGCCGTGTCCACGGGAAGTTCTCCATCCACGAAGCGTGGCTTGCTCCCGGGTCGAGCTCCTGCACGAGCTCCCACATCCGCGGACCGATCCACCAGTTGTGAAACAGCACCTCGGCGTCGGGATGCGCGGCGCTCCATTCGCGGCGGGCTGCGTCGACCGGGACGTTGCCCCCGTGTCCGTTCACGATCAGGATCCGCCGGAAGCCCTGCGCGTGCAGCGAGTCGAGCAGGTCCTGCACGACGGCGATCAGGGTGCTGGCTCGCAGCGTCGGCGACTCCGGGTAGGCGCCGAAGCTCGGCGTGAGGCCGTAGGCGAGGACGGGGAGGACCGGCACCCCCAGGGGCTCCGCCGCCTCAGCTGCCACGCGCTCGGCGAGGATGTTGTCCGTCTCGAGCGAGAGGTACGCGTGCTGCTCGGTCGATCCGATCGGGAAGACGATCCGGTCGTCGTCCCGCAGGTACTCCTCGAGCTGGAACCAGTTGAGGTCGCGGACGCGCACCGCGGCAGGATCGCACAGGCTGCGCGGGCTGCACTTCAGAAAACTTGCGGAAACGACGTACCTGTGGCGAAATGGGAGCCAGATGGCCGGGTCTCTCGCGGTTCTCCTCGCCACAGCGGTGGCTGCGGTGTCGCATGGCGCCGTGCCGCGGCGTGCCGGCGCTCCGAGCCTCGTGGCAAGGCCGCTGCACCGCACCGTCGTCCTCCGCGCCGCGCCCGGCGGCAAGCCTCTCGTGCGCCTCGGCCGGCGAGGCCCCCTTGGCGAGTCACCCGTGTTCGGCGTCGTCGGCGTCCGCGGCCGCTGGGTCGAGGTGACCTCGGAAGCGCTGTCGAACGGACACTTCGGCTGGGTCGAGTTCGGCCGCGACGTCGCCCTCCGTTCCACCGCCTGGAGGCTTCGCGTCTCGCTCGCCCGGCGCGAGCTCTTCGTCCTGCACAACGGCCGCGTCGCCCGGACGATCACGGTTGCGATCGGTGCCGCTGCCTCACCGACTCCGAGCGGCCGCTTCGCGATCGCGGAGAAGCTCTTCGGCTCGTTCGGGCCTCCGTACGGCTGCTGCATCCTCGCCCTGACCGCGCAACAGCCGCGACTGCCCGCGGGCTGGGACCGGAGCAAGACCTACTACGTCGCCATCCACGGCGGCTCGGGACAGGGCTCGGCAGTCTCAGCCGGCTGCCTGCACGCGAGCGACGCCGACCTCCGTTACCTGATGCGCACGATCCCGGTCGGCACCGCGGTGCAGATCACCCGCTAGCGAGCAAGCGCTTCGTTCTTGCTCGCTGGGAGAACGGAACTCCGCGCGCCCGAGATTGCGATCTCGGGCGCGCTCCGTGCTGTTCTGGTTTTCGATGCTCTGGACGAGACGGCTGTCCGGTGCGCTCACGCGCGGCAGAGGCCGACGCGAGCACAGTCCGGCCTCCAGCTAAGCCCCCGCTACGCGGAGGTCTTAGCCTCCGGCCCTTCGCCTGGTTCTGGTTCAAAACGCTTCAAACCTCCACCACGGCAAGGGCGGCGGCGTAACGGTGCGTTACGACGCCGCCGAAGAGCGCAGCTCTTCGCCCGGTTACGCTGTGCGCAATGAGCGCCGCGGTCGAGCTGCACGAGTTCGAGGAAGAGGAGGAGCTCCCGGCCTGGAGTCTGCCCGCGGAGGCGGTCGAGCGGATCGGCGTGCCGGTGACGCTGCCCGAGCAGGTGACGCGGGAGTGGGCGTGGGGCGGCTCGACCGGCGCCGGCGTCCGGGTGTGCATCCTCGACAGCGGCATCGAGCTCGACCATCCACTCGTGGGCCGGGTCGACCAGGCGACCTTTGCGGCCACGGCACGGCCTGTGCGGGCGTCGTGCGCGCGCTGGCGCCCGACGTCGAGCTGACGAGCATCCGCGTCCTCGGCGCCGGTTACACGGGCGGCGGCGAGATCATGCTGCGCGGGCTCGCCTGGGCGATCGAGCAGGGCTTCCCCATCGTAAACATGAGCCTCTCGACGACGCGGACGAAATACGTGGAGCGGCTGCACGAGCTCGCCGACCGCGCCTACTTCCGGCGCGTGCTGCTCGTCGCCTCGGCTCACAACATGCCCGTCGAGAGCTTCCCGTGGCGGTTCGCCAGCGTGATCTCCGTCGGCAGCCACGAGGAGTCGGACCCGCTGACCTTCTACTACAACCCCACCCCGCCGGTGGAGTTCTTCGGGCGCGGGCTCGACCTCGACGTTGCGTGGCTCGGCGGCGGCACGCTCCGCTGCACGGGCAACAGCTTCGCGACGCCGCACATCGCCGCCATCTGCGCCCTCGTCATGGCCAAGCATCCGGACCTGACGCCGTTCCAGCTCAAGAGCGTCCTCTACCAGACCGCCTCGAACGCGCAAGGCGGGGTGACATGAGCGACCTCGACGCGGCTGTTGCGGCGGGCGTGCTGGGCGCAGACGAGGCGCACCGCTCGCTACTGCAGGCGACGGTCGAGGTCGCGCGCGCGATCTTCGGCGCGAAGGCCGCGTCCGTGTTCCTGCTCGACGAGGAGGCCGAGGAGCTCGTCTTCGAGGCGGTCGCCGGCGAGGGGGAGGACGAGCTGATCGGGATGCGCTTCCCGGCCGGCAACGGGATCGCCGGCTGGGTCCTCACGACGCGGCAGCCGCTGGTCGTCGACGACCTGACCTCGGACACGCGCTGGTCGCGCTCGCAGGCGGAGTCGACGGGCTACGTCCCGAAGAGCATGATGGCGGTGCCGCTGCTCGTCGAGGAGCGCGCTCTCGGGGTTCTGGAGGTGCTCGACCGGCCGGCGGAGTCGAAGCTGAGGCTGGCGGAGGTCGATCTGCTCGGGCTGTTCGCGAACCAGGCAGCGATCGCGCTCGACCTCCTGCAGCGGGCGCGGCGGGCGCGTGAGGCTCTCGCGGGCGAGGGGCGGCTCGCGCCGCTCGCACGCGTGG
>VAXA01000115.1 GCA_005883365.1 Actinomycetota bacterium | reverse complement strand
CTCGGGCAGGCCGAGGGTCATCCGGCTGCGCTGCTCGTCCGGGGTGCGCTGGCGCTCGACGTCGGAGACGCTGCGGGCGCGAGCGAAGCCGCCGAGCGATTCCTGCGCCGGGTAGGCGACGCGGATCGGTTCGAGCGCATCGCCGGCCTCGAGCTGCTCGTCCGCGCCAGGCTCGAGCTCGACGAGCGCAAGGAGGCGGCCTCGGCCGTCGCTGAGCTCGAGCGGCTGGCGGCTGGGGTGGGGACGGCGCCGCTGCGCGCGGCTGCCCTGCGCGCCCGCGGTCGGCTCGAAGGATCGGCGGAACTGCTCGAGGACGCAGCCGTTCTTTACGCCGAGTGCGGCGCGAGCTACGAGGCGGCGCACACGCGACTCGAGTTCGGGCGCGCGCTGCGTGCGCAGGGACGAACGGCCGAGGCGGTCGCGGCGGAAGAGGCGGCACGACACTCGCTGCGCGCACTCGGCTCACCGCCGCCCGAGCCGGAGCCGGAGCGTCATCTCCTGACGGGACGGGAGCAGGAGGTGCTGCGCCTGCTCGCCCGCGGCGGCTCGAACGGCGCGATCGCGGCTGAGCTCGTCCTCAGCGTCCGCACCGTCGAGCGCCACGTCGAGAACATCTACGACAAGATCGGCGTCTCTGGCCGCACCGCACGCGCTGCCGCCACGGCGTGGGCGTTCGCGCACGGCCTCGGCTGAAGTTCCGTACACGGCTCCTCGGATGTGGGTACCGGCACGCATGCGCCGCGGAGCCCGTCGCTGCACGCTCCTTCCGTCCAGCAACGAAGGGAGAAGAGATGGCAGTGCAGGAGATCGACCAGGCGCGGGCGGAGGAGTTCGGCGGGCGGCTGCTGGGGACGGTGAGCGGGGCGATGCTGGCCCTCGCGGTCAGCGTCGGGCACCGCACCGGCCTCTACGACGCGCTCGCGGAGCTCGATCCGGCAACGAGCGACGAGATCGCGGAGCGCACGGGGCTGCAGGAGCGGTACATCCGCGAGTGGCTCGCCGGACAGCTCGCCGGCGGGATCGTCGAGTACGACGCGGAGGCAGGGACGTGGTGGCTGCCGCGCGAGAACGCGCTCTCGCTCACGCGGGCCGCCGGCGCTCACAACCTCGGCATCCTCGCCTCGGCCGTGTCGCGCTTCGGCGAGGTGGAGGACGACGTCGTGCGCGCCTTTCGCGAGGGCGGCGGCGTCTCCTGGCAACGCCTCGAGCGGATTCAGGAATGGCAGCCGGAGCTGACCTCCGCCGTCTTCGACGTCGAAGCCGTACTCGGGCTCGTGCCCGGCCTCGTCGAGCTGCTGCGCGAGGGCATCGACGTCCTCGACGTCGGCTGCGGCCTGGGGCACGCGTCGCTCCGGATCGCAGACGCGTATCCGGCGAGCCGGGTCCTCGGCGTCGACCAGGCGGCGAAGTCGATCGCGGCCGCCGGAGCCGAGGCGGAGCGGTTGGGGCTCGGCGACGTCCGCTTCGAGCAGCGGGACGCCGCGGAGCTCGAGCCCGGATCGGCCGATCTCGTGCTCGCGTTCGACGTCGTCCACGACCTCGCGCGCCCGTACGAAACGCTGGCCGCGATCCGCACCGCGCTCCGCCCGGGGGGCCTCTTCGTGATGGCGGAGCACGCGCTGTCGAGCCGCCCCGAGCAGAACGTCGGGCACCCGCTCGCCGCGGCGCTCTACACCGTTTCGCTGTTCCACTGCATGACGGCCTCGCTCTCCGAGCACGGGGAAGGGATCGGGCTCGCATGGGGCGAGGAGCGGATCCGGCCGGCGCTCGCCGAGGCCGGCTTCGCCGAGGTCGAGGTGCAGGGGCTGGAGGGCGACCCGCTCAACTCCTACTACATCGGGCGGTAGGAGCAGCCTTTCGCGAGAACCTCGACGCTGCCAGCATCAGCCTGACCCAGGACGAGATCGACGCGATCACCGGGCTCGCCCCCGAGAACGCCTGAGAGGGAGAGCTCCACACGAACCGTTGGGCAGTGCGCTCGGCTTCGGGTGCATGTCGGGGGGCCCGTTCCGCGTATCGTCTTAATCTCTGTGGTTGGGGTCGGCGATCGCTACGAACTGCGGCGCGGCGACGAGGTAGTCGCGACCGGCCACCTGCATCATGAGCAGTCGCTCGAGGTCGGCGATCGCATCCAGATTGGCGGTCAGGCCGGGAGCGTGAGTGCGGTTGAGCCGCTGCTAGGCGAAGGTGAGGTACGTCTCGTCGTGCAGCTGCTGACCGATCGCGGCTAGCGCATCCGCGTTCTCAGCGGCGGCCTGCTGGAGAGGCGAAGGCCATCGGGCGCCGCTCACTGGAGTGCGTGCGACCCTGGTGCGACCTCGTGGTCGTCAGAAGCACAAAAACGGAAGAGGTCCAGGCGGTGAAAGCCCTGCAAAACGAGGAGGTTCTCCGCTCAAGCGCTGACCTGTGGGGCGCCTAAATCTGCGTCACGCCTGGGAATCGGTCGTGGACGCGAGTTTTGGCGCCCCACGCACGTCTGTATTACGAGGGGTCATTCGCGCGCGGTCTGCGCGACCGCCGAGGGCGTCTGGCGGCCGACGATCGCTGGGGTTGTGGAGAGCTCGGAGCGGAGACGTAAGCAGACGCGCTCGCCGAGCATCGGCGCCTGATCCGCGCCGGGGACGGGCTTCTTTTAGCGCGAGTCCGTCAGCTGTAACAGTACGAGTCCGACGAGGCGTCGCCGCCCTGGAGTCGGATCTGGTGCACGCGCAGGCCTCGGAACTCCTCGCTGTGCGGGAAGAATCTCTCGTCGATGCTCAACCCGCCGTCGGCGTCGGTGTCGAGCTTGGCCATCCAGGCGCCGACGCCGTCCGGGTAGAACTGGTCGTCCCAGGCGCCGTACAGAGAGTTGGTGAAGTAGACCCGCTTGCCGTCGCGGCTGACCTCGACCATCTGCGGCCCGCCGGAGAGCGGCATGTCGGCCCTGCCCGGGTGCGGGGTGCGGTTGACGATGCCGCCGAGCCGCACGGATCCCGCCTGCTTCGGGTTCGCCG
>VAXA01000113.1 GCA_005883365.1 Actinomycetota bacterium | reverse complement strand
CGCCGCGCGCCCGAACGGCTCGCGCTCATCCACTTCGGCGTCGTCGACGACGTCGGACGTCACATCACCGAGCTGCGGCTGACCCTCGAGGACTGGGCGGAGTCGGTCGAGGGCGGAGCGACGGAGGAGGAGTTCATCCAGTACGCACTCGCGGAGCTGGCCGACTCGGGCGAGGACGTGGACGCGTACGGGCAGGCAATGCCGTTCTGGCAGTCCTACGCCGGGCTCGCCCGCTGGGCCGAGAAGCGCGCCACCCGCTTGTCAGCCGAGCCGTAGACCGTCACCATCCGACCATGGCAGGTCCGCTCGGCCTCCCCGCGTTCCGGCTGCTGTTCGCGGCGCGTGCGATCTCGTACGTCGGGACGTACCTCGCCCCGATCGCGGTGGCGTTCGCGATCCTCGACAACGGCGGCGGCGCGACGGCGGTCGGCCTCAGCTTCGCCGCCTGGACGCTGGCGACGGTGGCGATGCTCGCCTTCGGCGGCGTCCTCGGCGACCGCCTGCCGCGGCGCGTCGTCATGGTCGGCTCCGACGTCGCGAGCACCGCGGTGCGCACGGCGATGGGCGCGCTTCTCCTCTCCGGCCACGCCCACGTCTGGGAGCTGATCGCACTCCAGGCGTGCGGAGGCGCGGCGGTCGCCTTCTACTCGCCCGCGTCGTACGGGCTCGTGCGGGAGATCGTGCCGGAGGAGCTGCTCCAGAAGGCGAACGGGCTGCTCGCGATCGCGCGCTACGCGGCGTTCCCGCTCGGCGCGGCCGTCGGCGGTTCGATCGTCGCACTCGTCGGCCCGGGGACGGCGCTGCTGGTCGACGCCGGGACGTACGGGGCGAGCGCGCTTCTCCTCTCGCAGATCGACGTCGAGTCGATCGCCCGGGCCGGCGCGGGCTTCTTCCGCGAGCTCCGGGAGGGCTGGAGCGCGTTCGTCGAGCAGACCTGGGTCTGGGTGCTCGTCCTCTACATCTCGTTCTATTTCCTCGTCACGTACGCCCCCTTCTTCGTGCTCGGGCCGTACGTCGCGAAGCACTCGATGCACGGGGCGAGCTCGTGGGCGTTCGTCGTCACCGGAGAAGGCGTGGGCGCGCTGCTCGGCGTGCTGGCGGGACTACGGTGGCGGCCACGGCAGCCAATGGTCACGACGGGCCTTCTCTTGATGCTCACGGCGGTGCAGAACCTGATCCTCGCGTTCCACCCCACGACGCTCCTGCTCACGCTCGCCGCCACCGGCGCCGGGTTTTCCTTCGCCCTCGGCTCGGTCGTCTGGGATACGACGCTCCAGCGCGCAATCCCGGCGGAGAAGCTCGCCCGCGTCGCGTCGTACGGCTGGATGGGGGCGATGGTCTTCCTGCCTGCCTGCTACGCGCTCGCCGGCCCGATCTCGGCCGTGATCGGTCTCAAGGCGGACCTGCTCAGGGCTCGACGAACGGACCGACGCCTTGCCTGCCACGGCTCAGTAGGGTCGGCGGCGTGCCGCGCGTCCCCGTTCCCCCCGAGGTCGACGCGTTTCTCGCCCGGCCGAACCCGGCCGTCGTCGCGACCGTGAGCCCGGGCGGCGCTCCCCACACGGCCGCCACCTGGTACGACTGGGAGGACGAGCGCGTCCTCCTGAACATGGACGAGAGCCGCCTCCGCCTCCGCTACATGCGCGAGAACCCGGCCGTCGCTCTCACCGTCCTCGGCGCCGACAACTGGTATGCGCAGGTCACCCTGCTCGGCCGCATCGTCTCGTTCGAGGACGATCAGGATCTGGCGGACATCGACCGGCTCTCGATCCGCTACGGCGGCCGGCCGTTCCACGACCGGGACGCGCGCCGTGTCAGCGCGTGGATGGAGCCCGAGCGATGGAGCTCGTGGCCTCTTCCTGCACCCGCACCGGCGTGCCGTCGAGCTCGAGCAGCGCGCCGCGTGTCCCGTCGAGCGACATCGCGTAACGCCATGCCCAGGCGAGGCGATGGAGCTCGGCAGCCGGACGGGTGAGGTCGAGCCACGCGTCGTCCTCGGTGAAGAAGGACTCGTAGCTGCCGTCCTCCCCTTGCGCCGTTCCCTCGACTCCGGCCGCCAGCCGCTCCAGCGCCTCTGCGAGCGCCTCACCGATCACGGGGCCGAACCGCCCGTAGAAGACGTCGGGCTCCTCGAGCTCGCCGAGCGGGAAGCGCCGCTGGGAGAGGATCGGCCCGGTGTCGAGTTCTGCGTCCATGCGGTGGAACGTGATGCCCACTTCCTCGTCGCCCGCCCGGATCGCCCAGGCGACGGGGAGCGGGCCGCGGTGCAAGGGCAGGAGCGACGGGTGGCCGTTGAGCCAGCCGAGGCGCGGCACTGCGAGCGCGTCGGCCGGGATCTTCCACGGGAAGCCCATGCAGACGACGAGATCGGGCTGCACCGAGGCGAGCAGGGGCGCGACGGTGCTCCGGCGCGCAGGCAGGAGGACGTCGAGGTCGGCCGCGGCGGCGAGCACGAGGTCGCCAGTATGCGAGACGGGGCCGTAGCGGCCGTCGGCGTTCCGCATCGTCAGGAACGCGACCACCTCGTGTCCCGCCTCCCGCACGACGGCGTCGAAGCCCAGCAACACCGGCGGGATGCGGGTCACGATGACGACGCGCCAGCTCATTCGTCCCGCAGGATGCGCCCGCCGGAGGCCTGGTTGCGCGCCTTGACGACGATCTCGTCGACGTTCACGTGCCACGGCCGGGTGAGCGCGAACAGGATGCAGTCGGCGATCTCCTCCGGCTGGATCGCCTCGATGCCGCGGTAGACGGCCGCCGCCTTCTCCTCGTCGCCCTTGAAGCGGACGAGCGAGAAGTCCGTCTCGACGAGCCCCGGATCGACAGTCGTGATGCGGATCGGCCGGCCGAGGAGATCCTCGCGCAGCGCGTATGTGAAGCCGCGCTCGGCGAACTTCGAGGCGACGTACGTCGCTCCGCCCTCGTAGGCTTGCCGGCCGGCGACGGAGCCCATGTTGACGATGTGGCCCCAATCGCCGAAATGCGGCAGGCAGAGTCGCGTCATCCGGACGAGCCCGGCGACGTTGACCGCCCAGACGGGCGCCTCGTCCTCCTCGCTCGACTCGTCGAACGGGGCCCGGCCCACGGCGAGGCCGGCGTTGTTGACGAGGATGTCGAGGCCCCCGAGGCGCTCGACGGCCTCTGCGACGAAGCGCTCGCAGCTCGCGGCGTCGGAGACGTCCAGGGCGAGCGCGACCTCGGTCTCGAGCCGATCGACGCGGCGCGCGCCGCCGGCCACGTGCACGCCGGCAGCCGCGAGCGCAGCCGCAGTCGCGCGGCCGATGCCCGACGACGCGCCGGTCACGATCGCCCGCTTGCCGGTCAGGTCGAGGGCCGCCATGGCCCTTGACTCTATGCAGGCGTCGATCTACGCGGTCGACAGCTCGTCGGCAGGGGCCACCTTCTCGTGCCCAGAGGCCAGCACCGGCCGGTTTGCCGCTCGCAGCGCCTCGTACTCGGCCAGCGTGAGGGGCACCGGCACGCGGCAATCGGGCACGCCGCACTCGCAGGTGAAGTCCCAGACGTCCGGCTCCGGTTGGGGGCCCTCGAATCGCCTCGCCGCCTCGTGAACGTGCGCGTTGACCTCGAACAGGAGGTCACGCTCGGCACGCTGCTCTTTCTCGGAACGACCCGGCACCCGTGCGCAGCCTAGAACGACGGCGCCCCGGCAGGCAACAATGATCGCGCTGCGCCAGTCCAGCGCGCTGGTAGCGCGCCCCGCCGACGCGGCGTAACCGCGCCCGGGACTTCGACGTTTTCAGACCCGAACTCGGAAATCAGACCCCGCTCGTACGGAAGGAGGGGTGGAGATGCTGTTGCTTGTTCTGTTGGCGATTCTGGCGCTCGTCGCGTTCGGCGTCGGCTTCGTGGTGCACTGGCTGTTCATCGTCGCTGCGGTGGTCGCGCTGATCTGGCTGATCAGCCTGTTCACCGGCGGCTTCGGCCGCGCCGGCGCAGGACGCTGGTAGGCCACACGCGCCTCGAGGATGAGTCGGGCGGCCCATTGCGGGCCGCCCGTTCCTCTGCGACCGTGAGGGGGTGTCGCGGACCGCGATCCTCCTCTGGATCCTCGCCCTGATGGCGCTCGAGGTGCAGCACCTGAAATGGATCTGGTGGGAGTACTGGGACTGTCGTAGCTGCTCCGCCAAGCACAAGGACTGCTCGTGCGGCGCGACCCGCACCTGGGTCATGTTCCTGTAGCGGCGCGCGAGTCTCACCCGGCTCTCAAGAACGCGGCGTAAGCTGCGCGCCGGTTGAAGCGGGTCATCTTCCTCGTGCTCGCGGTGGCTTCGCTCGCCGTGCCGGTGCTCGCTTCAGCCGGGCGGCAAGGCCATAGACACGAGGCCCGGGCAGGTGCCCGCCACGGGATCCACCAGATCCGCCACGTGGTGATCATCATGCAGGAGAACCGCTCCTTCGACTCCTATTTCGGTACGTATCCCGGCGCCGACGGAATCCCCGGGCTCGCCGGGAACCCGGGCACGCTGCCGTGCGTCCCGGATCCCGATCGCAGCAGCTGCGACCGCCCCTATCACGACTCCAAGGATCGCAATGCGGGCGGCCCTCACGGCCACGAGACCGCGTTGGCGGACATGGCCGGCGGACGGATGGACGGCTTCGTCAATCAGGCCGAGCTCGGCCGGACGAGCTTTTGCAAGATCCACTTCGACGACCCTCAGTGCTCGTACATGCCGAACAAGCCGGACGTCATGGGCTACCACGACTGGCGCGAGATCCCGAACTACTGGGACTACGCGAGCCACTTCGTCCTCCAGGACCACATGTTCGAGTCGGACTCGTCGTGGAGCCTGCCCGAGCACCTCTACCTCGTCTCGGGGTGGTCGGCGAACTGCACTACGAAGCGCGACCCGATGAGCTGCCACTCCGCGCCACAATTCCCGGGCTCGCCGCCGGGTGAGCCGGGCAACGTGCACGGCGAGGTGCCGGACTACGCCTGGACCGATCTGACCTATCTCCTGCACCGCTACCACGTCAGCTGGAGCTACTACGTCGACAAGGGCACGCAGCCCGATTGCGCGGACAACAAGATGTTCTGTGCGCCGGTGCCGCAAAACTCGAAGACACCCGGCATCTGGAACCCGCTGCCGTATTTCGACACGGTGCGGGAGGACCACCAGCTTCGCAACATCTAACCGCTGCACGCCCTCTTCACGGACCTCGCACACAACAGGCTTCCATCGGTCTCGTGGATCGTGCCCGCGGACAAGGTGAGCGACCATCCGCCTGCCCTCGTCACGCGCGGCCAGGCATACGTGACCGGCGTGATCAACTCGATCATGCGCTCGCGCACCTGGAAATCGACCGCGATCTTCCTCGGCTGGGACGACTGGGGCGGCTTCTACGACCACGTCAAGCCTCCGGACGTCGACAGCCAGGGCTACGGACTTCGCGTGCCCGCCCTCGTGATCAGCCCCTACGCGAAGAGGGGCTACGTGGACCACCAGATCCTGAGTCAGGACGCCTACCTGAAGTTCATCGAGGACGACTTCCTGCACCGGCACCGGATCGACCCGAGCACCGACGGCCGGCCCGACCCGCGGCCCGATGTCCGCGAAAACGAGGCGATCCTCGGCAACCTCGTCAACGACTTCAACTTCGCTCAGAAGCCCCGACGCCCACTCATCCTCCCGCTCCATCCACCATTCAGCTGAGACTCGTCCGCCGCGTCGCCCTGCTGTTCATCGTCCTCGGGGCGGCGGGTTGCGGCTCCTCGTCCCCGCGGACTGGCGTGGCGGGCTCGCGGCACACACGGCGGACAGGCGACATCCACGAGATCCGCCACGTGATCGTGATCATGGAGGAGAACCGCTCCTTCGACTCCTTCTTCGGCACCTATCCCCACGCCGACGGGATCCCGATGCAGCACGGCGTGCCGACGGTGTGCGTGCCGAACGGAGTCGGGGGCTGCGTGAAGCCGTTCCTCGACCCGAGCGGCGCCGACGACTCGGGCGGCGCGCACGGCCCGCTCGCCGGCCAGAAGGACGTCGACGGCGGGCGCATGGACGGCTTCATCCGCGTCACCGACGGAACGCTCATCAGCCGCTGCCGCCTCCATAGGCGCAGCTCCGCGTGCGCGCACCTCAGGCATCCGAACGTGATGAGCTATCACGACGGCGGCCAGATCCCGAACTATTGGGCCTACGCGCGGAACTTCGTTCTCCAGGACCACATGTTCGAGCCGAACTGGGGCTGGAGCCTGCCGGCGCACCTCTGGCTCGTTTCCGGCTGGTCCGCTCGCTGCAGCGACCCGTACCGGCCGAGCACGTGCACGACGAACCTCCAGGGCCCGGGCAGCGGCCCGAGCGCGACGCTGCGGCAACGTCCCCACGGTCCGCTATACGGGTGGACCGACCTCACCTGGCTCCTCCACCGCTACCACGTGACGTGGGCGTCGTACGTCCAGCGAGGCGCGCCGGCGGACTGCCTCACCGGCCCGATCAACTGCTACACGAACCTCAAGGGATCGGACACGCCCGGCTTCTGGGATCCGCTGCCGGACTTCACGGACGTCCGCCAGGACCACCAGGGC